>JAWODZ010000142.1:0-17412 GCA_046483025.1 bacterium | reverse complement strand
ATCCGGATCTCGCCGAGGAGGCGCTCAATGCCCTGCTCGACGCGCCGCCCTCCGTCGTGAGCGAGCCGGTAGACGGCGTCGTCCGCCGCCGCCTCGTCCTCTTGCTCGCGCGGCGCGGCGAGACCGACCGCGCGGTCCAGGTTATCCGGCCCCTTCTCGAATCCGACTCGCCGGACTGGCGCGCGATCTCGGTCATCTCGGCGATCCATGTTCCCGGAGGGGAATTGTGGGGTGATCAATCAGGTTTACTTTCAGCTACAAAGGATGCTGTTCCACCAGCTCCTTCAGTTCCACCAGCCCCTTCGGTTCCACCAGCTCCTTCGGTTCCACCAGCTCCTGTAGCAGATCCGAATACTTACGTAAACCAGAGTCCTGAAGTCATTGCTTGGATACGAGCTGGTGGTCAGACAGAGGATGACCCGAACAATCCCGGACAACTGCGAATTGTGCCTAATACTCTTCCGCAACCAAATGTAACTGGAGATGTTGTTCCTCCTGGAAACATTCCTGCAGATACAGGATATCAGAAGACTGATATGGAGAAGGAACTTGAAAAGCAGGTAATGAATGATTTGACAGGTGAAAGCACAGATGTTGCAGCAGCCAGACAATCTTTGGAAAGAGAGAAAGCTCTCAGATTAAGTGATGCAAATCGTATGGCACATGAAAGAGCTGTGCAAATGGGATACCGTCCTGGAACGGCTCAATATGATGAAATGATTCGTAATGCTCAAAATGATGCCCAGAGGCAGAATATTGAAGCTGAAAATAAAGTTAATGAGTTAGCCCGAAGAACCAGACTAGGAACCAGGGCAGATGCAGCCAGTTTTGGTGATATGGAATATAGCAGATATCGGGATGAGATAGCGGATTCCAAGGATAAGTTCAAGACCTACGTTAATTTCCTTCCATCAAATAAAGCTCAGGAAATGCTGGCTCTTAATGATGCAATGGGCGGTGATTTGGGGACCTTTTTTGCAAATATGTATGATGCCAATAATGAACTAAAAACGGACTTTCGTGATAAAACAAAATTTCAATCTCTACGGGATGAAATGAATGATGTTAAATATCACCCAGAAACCGGGTTAGTGTGGACAGATGAGGATAAAGATAAATATGCTTCCGAATTGTGGTCTGAAATAGTGGGCAATATTTACAGACCAGTAGGTGATGAGAATCAAGATGAGCTGGATAAAAAAGCCAGTGAAGCTAGATTGCAGAAATTTCTGGATACTGGAAATCTTACAGGTATGCTTCCTTCAGATTGGAAGAATATGTCACCGGAGTTACGATCTAAATTGGAAACTGAGGTTGTTGATTACACTTTTAAAGACCCCGGATGGGCGAAACATGAAGGTGTTGATGAAATGGATGCCGAAAAGAAGTGGAAAGACAATAATCCTCCCTTACCCATAGGAACTGTTGTTAGGCATGAAAATACCACCTATATTGTTACTGTACCGTATGATGAATATAATTTTAGTGGTAAGAATAAGACTATCCGGGTTAGGGGTATAAATACCACTAATGGTGAATTGGAAACTATTTACAAGAGTAAAGAATTTCAGGATAAAAATTATTGGGAACAGTTCCAGGAGTGGTTTTAAAAGGAGGGAAATATTATGAGTTTGTATGGAACAACCGGGTATAAAAATCCAGAATTGGCAGGATATGGCAATTATCAAAGTTCAGCAGCTGCTCCACATCAGCAGCAACCTGCACAAAATGTTAATAGCATATCCCCTTTTCCACAATATCAGGGAGGTGGTTCGCAATTGTCATATGGCAATAACTTGAACTATCCTGCGTATGGTGGACAGGGCACTGAGAACCTGTATGAATCTGGTGGTCAAGTGGCTAATGAGGCCGGAGATACCGCTATATCCAATTCACAGGGTAATCCTTACGCTATTGCTGCAGGAGCTGTGTCTAAAGTGGGTGGAACTATTTCCAGTATTTACGGTAAGTATAAAGCTCGTCAAGAAGCAGAAGAAAGATACAAACAGAAGTTGAGAATATACGAACAGAGGGAACGGGAACGCCTTGCCGATAAAGCCAGAGAGGAAGCTCGTAGAAATCGTCAGGAGGGTTATTTTGCCAGTGAATTCAATCAGGATCTGATGGATAGGCTTCCGGGTACACCAGTAGGATATAGAGTGGGAGGACAGCAATAATGGCAAGTGTATCTTTTCCTGGACCTATTCCGGTTCCGGCAGGTCAGCCATATCCGGAAATGCAGCCTCGGGGCAACATCTGGCAAGATGCCGGAGCTGGATTACGTCAGACTGGTGCTGACATAGATAAATTTCAGCAACAAATGTCTGCAGCGGAAATGCAAAAGGCACGTATAGATGAGATGGTTGAGCGAAGAAGGTTGGCAATTGAAGCTCAGAGGGCCAAAGAAGAATTTGAAAGACGAGATATGGAATTTAAAGCTGCCCAGGCTGAAGAGGAAAAGAAGCGTTTTGAAGCTATGGAAAAAAGAAGAGTAGCTGGAGAAGACAGACTGAGAACAGAGACAGAACGAAGAGCCAAAGAGGATGAACGTAAAATCGAAGCCCGAAAAGAATTGGGCAAATGGCTCATGGAGCATGAACAGAAATTTGGTAAAGAGCCGGATGATGAGATAGTTCGAAAGGGAGCTAATTTTTTTGGTATCGGGAATGAATGGGAAAAATTTGCTCGGAGGAAACCTTCGGGAAGTTATGGGAATTTTTATAGGAAACGTGGAGAAAAAATAGAAGATGCTGAAAATCTTATACCTAGACTGGAGAGACAATTGGACAGTCTGGTGCATCAATTTAATTACGCTTCTGGTTTGAATTATACAAGATCACAATTTCTCACAAATCCGGAAGAGATACAGAAAGTTATTGAAACACTTCCTGTGGAACAGGAAAAACGCAGAGCTATTCAACAGGCTTGGATGGGAGTATTTAAGGGTGTTCAGAGATTGGATGAGGCTTATGTAAAAGCCAAGAAACCTTTCACAAAACAAACCTCTGCTGCGGATGTGGCAGATACTTTGAAGGCAGCCAGAAAAAGATTAGCTGCAAAAAAAGCAGAATATGAGAGTATTAAGGGTTATTCCTACACACCAGGGAGATAAATGAATCCACAATTACAGGCATTGCTCGATGAAGAAGAACTTCTGGATATTCAATTAGAAGAAGCTAAGATAGATAAACTTATTGAAACAGCTAAATTTGAAAGACAACTGTCTGCTGACAATCCTCCACCTGTGTTTCAACCGGAGAATACTTTTGAAATGTCTTCCCCGACAGAACAGACAATGCCTTTGCCTTACGATAAGCCTGTTTCAGCTCCAGTTCCAGAGCAAATGCCTATTGGTGCCCCCAGACCAGAATTATCCCTGGAACCGTTACCTGAAGGCTCTCAGGAGTTGATGCAATCAGAAATAGCCAAGGGCCCTTACAGTGAAAAACGTACGGGATTAGCTGCTGCCCTGTTTGGACCTAATAAACCGGAAGGATTAGCCGACAGACCACTACAAGGTGTGGCAAAAGATTATGATGAAATTGGTAAAGAATTTAAAAAATGGAAAGCGGAGAAACCTTGGGCTGTCAGATTGCCGGAAACCTTTGCAGAATTTTTAACAAAAAAAGATTTAAAGGATCTGAAAGAGGAAGCTCCCTCCGAAGAATATGTGCAAAAAGTAAGTGATATTCGACCAGTAGCCCGGAAGAATCCAGATGGTTCTGTATCTACCGTAAAGTTAGCTTCCGTGGGCTTTGGGGGGGATTATTATGTCATTCCCACTATTTTTCCAAAAGATCCTAAAAATCCCAGCACTGATTTTAACGACTGGATTGATTACGGAAATGATACTCGTAAAGCTTTCAAAGAAGCAAAACTCCGGGGAGAATTATTTGAGTTTGGTGATGATAGTCAGGCAGCACAACGATTTGCAAAAGGTGCCTGGAAGAAAGAAAATCTCCCCCCAAAAAATGAGTTACCTTTTCCGGAACAACAATTACCCACAGGCCCTTCTACCCGGTCTTCGGAAGAAGCCAATTATTATGCCAGGGAAAGAGAAATAAAAGGGGAGAGAAGTGCTATTGGTAAAACAGCCGGTGAGTTGATGAACATAGGTAGGTCAATCATGCAGCCTATGACTACCGGATGGGATCCTGAAACACCTACTCTGGATGCTCAGTTGGGTAAAAGGGTGCATGAATCCAAACAGGAATTAATGCAAGCTGCAAGAGGCAATGCTCCTGGTATGGTAGAAGAGTTAAAAATGGTTGTAGAAGAATTCCAAAAATCACCTGTAAAAAATCTTCGAATACTTGGAACCAGAATGGCAGAGGATCTACCTATTATTTTAGCAACGGGTAAAATCACAACAGGGGTTTTAAAATCTCTCCGTGGAGCAAAAAACGCCACCAAGGCTAGAAAAATAATGATAAATGCTGGCATGAAAGAAAGATTGGTTGATGAATTAGTTGGGGAAATTGGTGCAGCTATTTCACAGGGATACCTGGCAGAACAAGGTAGGGGTGGAAAATACTCCGGTGGAGAAATGGTCATGGATGCTGCCTTTGGTACACTGTTGGGTGGTCCGATGGCAGTATGGGGGAAATTGTCTGGCACTAAGTTTAAAAAAATTCAAGGCTTGGAACATCTATGGGGTAAAGAAAGATTAACACCTAAAGAGTTTGACCTAATTGAAAAACTAACCATTACTGATAATATGGAGAATAATCCAAGAATATTGGAAATGATTCCCATTATGCAGAAACTGGCACATTCTCCAGAATTAGCTAAACCTATTGTTAAATTTGATATGTCTGAAAAAGCTGAATGGTGGAGTAGAGAAAGATTAGATGCTGCCAAATATACTGACCGAGATCCTGGATGGTATACTGTCAGTGGTAAAACTGAGAAGGGGAAAATCACTTTAAATGAAACTTCAGCACCTTCTTCTTTAATAGAAGAATTTTCTCATTATTTACAGGGTGTGATAAAGGAAAAATATCCTGAGCTGCAAGCTAAACTGGATGCCTGGTCAGAAACTGCCAGGAAGGCTGCATCCAAGGATGGGTACAGACTGCCAGCAGGGGATGAATTATTTGCCCAGGTATTCACATCCAAGATGGGATATGCAGATGAATATTCCAAACAAGTAAATAATGTAATGATACCTGATGAATTGATGGATGAGTTCCGGAGATTGATGGGTGAGACAGAAGAAAAAATCTCTTTCATGCAACGGGATGTCGATGCAGATCCCACATTTATACAGCAGCCGGGTACTGTAGGACCGGAACCAGCGGTTAGCCCCAAAGGATTTGCCAGTTTTATAGACCAGAAACATAGTTCAAAAAAAGGTAAAGAGGCTCCAATGGAGTCAGCCCCTCAGAAAGTAGAGGATGCTTCTCCGCTTCCGGATGAGGGGCACCAGTCTATTCCTCCAGGTGAGGAACCTCCCCGAATGGAGGATGATGTTTCTCCCACAGCGGAGGATGAAAAACTCTATGCTAAAGAATTTAATGATGCTCCTACGGAGAAAGAAGAAGCCATATATTATGCTTGGGTGAAAAATGAAAAGGCTCAAGCTGCTATGGAATCCTGGGAAGCCAAATTGGAACGATTTGGACCTGAGTACAGGCCTATACTTACACAGATGGCCAATTATATAAAGTTGGCTGGAGAAAAACGCAGTGGTAAGGGAAACTTGTTGATAAAAGAACATATACCACGGAAGTCTTTTGGTTTAGCATCAGATGAATTAGCCGATGCAATAAGTAGAGATAAGGGCTTTACTCTGGATAAAGATGACCTGATGGAATTCCTGGGCAGTATGCCTAAAAAACCCGATGATGTAGCGAGGTATCAACTTAAAAAATCCAAAGAACAAGAATATCTGGATATAATGAAAAAACAGGGAGATATGTTTGAGGATGTCGATAAGTTGAGTCCGGCACAAAAGGCTATCCGAGCCATTGAGAGGGGCCGGAAAGAAAAGAAAAGAGCCAGGGACAAAGGAACTGAGGATCTTCCATTATTTGATGGTCCGCCTGATGATAATCAACAGTCAATGTTTCAGTTAAAAAAAGCAGAGGATGAAGAAGGCAAAAAACTAGATAAGCTGCGGATAAAAACGGGTGTTCGGAAACCCGCCCCAACCTTTTATTCAAAGTTGGAAAAAGTTGTGGCCGATAAAGTACCAAATAAAATATACCCTGACCAGCTTATGAACTTGCTTCAAAAAAGCGGTGTGAAGAAAGCTGAAATTGAATCTATTAATTTGGAATCCTGGTTGGCTGATAAGAAAGTTATAAAAAAATCCGATTTGGAAAAATATGTTTCTGAAAATAAAACCGAGATTGAAAAATTAACAAAAAGCCGATATACGGAAGAAGTAGATTATACAAAATATCACAAATATTCTGCGGAAGGTGGAAAAGATTACCAGGAAACTCTGTTAACCAAAAAAGGCAAAAATAAATCCTACAGCTCCCCCCATTGGGAGGAAGAAAATGTAGTAGCTCATGGCAGAGCTACCCTCCACGAAACACCTACAGGTGAAAAGGTTTATCTATCTAATGAGATGCAATCTGATTGGGCAGCAGAGGGTAGGCAAAAAGGTTGGATTTCCGAAGAAACGGATGCGGTGCCTGGAATAACAAGACCCCCTGATATGCCATTCAAAAAATCTTTGGATAAATCCGGTGGTGGATGGGCGGGATTGGTATTTAAACAGCAGCTCCGGGATGCAGTGGACCAGGGAGCAGATTATTTTGCCTGGCAGACGGGTAAGGAACAAATAGACAGGTATCCAGCATTAAGCGAATTAGTAGATGATATTGTGTGGACCACCCAGGTGACTACCGATAATAGAATTGTAAGCCTTCATAGAAAGGGAGAGGCTACTCGTAAATTTGCCGTTAATGATAAAGGTGTGGTAGTAGATGTTATAAAGGGCGGGAATGAGGATAGGTTTAATAAGGAACATTTATCTTCCGTAATAGGGAATGATGTCACTAAAAAAATATTAGCAGACCGGAGTGGTAAGCTGGAAGGGTTAGAATTAGATATTGGTGGTTCCGGTATGTTAAAATTCTATGATGAAATGCTACCCCAGGCCGTAAACAAGTACATAAAAAAATGGGGAGAAAAAGTAGAACAGATTCCTGTGACCTCTATGCCAAAATTGGGCATATCTAGTTTTATGGAAGATGGAAAGATACAGTATCGGGTAATGAACGAGAGCACTAATCAACCACTTAGTTTTGAGAAGTTTGATAATCAATATGATGTGAATAATTCCTTGGATTCCTGGAAGAAGTTATTCGCAAGACAATTTAATGAAGAAAGCAGCCTCGGTTTCAAAATCAATGATGCCATGCGGGATGATGTTATCTACCAGGGGCAGCCTTTATTTGAAAAGAAACCTTCTTATGCTCCAGGTAGCCTTCAACAGGAAATGGATTTTGGTGATATCCCCCCGGTTCCGTTAAAGAAGCAGCCCATAGAATTACAGAGGGCATATGTTAAAACTGTAAAATTAATGGATAAAATGGTCAAGCAGAGAAAGGATTTGTCCAAAACTCAAATTTTTAAGTCCCTTATGTCTACAGGATTTGCAGATTTGAACGGGGTGTCAGTAAAAAATATAAATGAATTTGTCGCTGCTATCCAAGTGTGGAGAAATCCAAATTTTGAAACGTTCCGTATTGTGTATTTAAAAGATGATGTGGTGGTGGGATATAATTCCTTTTCATCCAGGATGCCAGGAGCATCTTTATCTGGCCCAAAAAATGCCAGAGAAGCCTTAAACTTCAGAGCTAAAATAAAATGGGAAATGGAAAAACGTGGGGCCAATGGTTATGGATTAGTGCATAACCACCAATCTGGAGTGGTGAACCCCTCTCTGGCCGATAGACAAGTTACTGCTTTATATGACAGCAAGTTACCGGGTTTTAAATGGCACATTATAATAAATCATAACAAATATTCTATAATAAACAGAGATTTAGAATCTGATATATACCGAATAAAGGGGGATGTTAAGGATCCCTATGAAAGAAAACCCCGGATACAAATAACAAGGCCGGAAGAAATGGCAGAGTATGCAAAAAGTATCAATACCTCTGAAAACAATATTGGGTTAATTTTTGTAGCTAAGGAAATGAAAATTAATGGATTCACCAGCATACATAAAAATATATGGAAAAGTAAACCTGATGAATTTAGTAATGCTGTAAAAAACCAGGCAAAAATATACGGTACTGCCAATGTGGTTGCTGTAATTCCGGAAAATATGTCTGAATCGGAAATGGGTAAATTGGCAAACACCGGAATGTTTATAGATATAATCTATGACAATGCGTCAGTAGTAGGGCTTCAACGGGAAGTACATCCAAATTGGAATATGCCCTCTAATAGTGATTGGATGAAATTAAAATGGAATCAGGTTACTGAACCTAGACCTGAATATAGGCCACAACTCCCTACTGGAGAAGCCAGAAAAAACCTTGATAAATTCATGGAAGGTTCTGTTGTAAAAGAGGATAATGGGAATCCCTTGGTTGTGTATCATGGCACAGGTTCTTCTAAAAATTTTACAGAATTTAAACCCGAGCTTACCGGACAAGGAAATGATCAAATTGGTTCAGGTTTTTATTTTTCCACTAATCCGGAAACTGCTTCAGCTTACACTGTATCCCAAATAGAAAAAGGTGTCACTAAATTAGGTGGCGAAGATAGTCCGGGTATATTACCAGTGTATCTGAATATAAAAAACCCTATAGTGGTAAAAGAAGGAAATTTAGTAAATACTGATGTTAATTTAACAAAAAATCAAGTATACAAAATATTAAAAAAATCCTCTAAAATTATGGATAAAGAAGAATCCCCTTTGGGGGATTGGTATGAGGAATATTGGGATGTTGGTCCGAAAGATTGGATGATTAGAAAAGTAGCTGATGAATATAAGAATAGTAATTTAGTTTCTTTAGAAAATGATTTCTTTAAAGACAATTCTACCGGGTTTAGAAAAGCCTTATCGGAAGCTACAGGATATGATGGCGTAAAAATGGAATGGGATAATGAGACACATTATGTGGCTTGGTTTCCAGAAC
This sequence comes from bacterium, assembly GCA_046483025.1. Lineage (GTDB taxonomy): Bacteria > Zhuqueibacterota > QNDG01 > QNDG01 > CAYUAG01 > CAYUAG01. Next base: position 8,302 of record JAWODZ010000142.1, on the reverse strand, counting down.
AGATAAAATCCGCTACCGGGAATATTGGTGCATTTGACCCAGAGAACCCGGATATCAGATACCAGTTGAAAAAATCAAAATTAGTCGGAACTAAGCTGCCACAGAGATATCAGGAGCATCTTGAGGATATTTCCAAACCTTCTCAGCCGGATTCAAAAAAGCCAAAAATTGGAAAAGCATTAGAACATTATCTCACTCCTGTATCAACCAGGCTTAATAGAATATCTCCGGCAATAAAAGATCGGGTAAGAAGATATATTTATGATACCATGAATGTATCTAATAATTATCGAAAAAGAGTGGAACCTTTCTTGGTTAAAATGAAAAAGCTGCATCCGGGAGACAGGAAAGTTTTGGACCTGGCCCTGAAGAATCGTGAAACTAAGTTGATTGATGAAATAATCAAATCTTACGGGATGAAAGAAGACTATGACAGAGTAAGAAAACTGCTTGATTCTATGTGGAAAGAAGCAGAGAGTGTTGGAATTGAAATGGGATTTTTGAAAGATTATTTTCCCCGCACTATACGAGACAAAGACGGGTTACTCAATGAGCTACGTGGTTCCGACAATTGGAATATGTTCCAGGAAGCAATAAATGCTAAACAGAAAAAATTAGACAGGCCTCTAACTGAGGTGGAAGTTGTCAAATTGATAGACCAGATATTGCAGGGATATACTCCCGGTCTTTCCCAGAAACCGGGAAATATTCAGAACAGGGCCATTAGTAAGTTGGATAGGAACCTGGATAGATTTTATTATCCCTCCTCAGAATCTTTAGTACGTTACATTGATGCTATCACAGAAGCTATTACAGCTCGTAAATTTTTTGGTAAGCATTTACAGGCCGATGGATCTCAAATAGATGCAGACCTCTCCATTGGTGCAGTTGCTGCAGAAATGTTTGCAGATAATAAAATTAATGCTCAACAGCAGCAAGAATTGAAAGAACTACTAGCTGCCATTTTCCGACCCGGCCATGCCGGACCGATAGCTTCTATATTTAGGAATGTTGAATATATAGATACTATGGGCTCAATATCCTCTGCAATAACACAGATACAGGATATTTCTTTTGCCATGCACAATGCCGGGATATTCAATGCACTTACATCTTACCTGGATGTGCTACAGAAAAATATTCGCAGAAGGGGTGACCTTATAAAAATGGAAGATTTATCCATCAATAAGATAGCTCATGAATTTGCTGAACCCTCCAAATCTGCCAAAGTGGTAGAAGCGGTATTCAAAAGTACCGGGTTAACCTTCATGGATAGGTTGGGAAAGGAAACCCTAATCAATGCCTCTTTCAAAAAAATGAAAAAACAAGCTATGAAAGAAAGCAAATCTCTTCGAGATAAACTGAAACCTATTTTTGAGAAAGAAACTAGTTCTGTCATAGCTGACCTGAAAGCTGGTAAGGTATCTGAGAACGTAAAATATCTTTTATTCAATGACGTTGCAAACATGCAGCCGATTGCTCTGTCAGAAATGCCGGAAGCTTACATACGGGCAAAAAATGGTAAATTACTGTATATGCTAAAATCCTTTTATATCCGACAAGTGGATGTGTTTCGGAAAGCAGCATTTGCAGATATCAAAAATGCTAAAGGTAAAAAGGCTAAAGTTGAGGCAGTTGGGAGACTGGCCCGGTTGGCAGGTGCCTTCTTTGCAATGGGTGTTGCTTCTGATACTATCAAGGACCTGGTGTTTGGCCGTGATATTAGTCCAGATGCTTTAGAGGATTCCGCTATTGATAATATCTGGAAAATTATGGGATTATCCAAATACCAATCCTGGCAGTTCCGGGAAAAAGGTGGATGGGAAGTAATGCAAAAAATGGTTACGCCACCCGCCAGAATTTTGGAGACTACGTGGAGAGATTTTCACAGATGGCAGAAAGATGATTTATCTCTGGAAACTTCGGAAGCTATTGGTTCCATTCCACATGGGGGTAAGTTGTATTACTGGTGGTTCGGGGGCGGTAAAGAAAAAACTAAAAAAAGAAGGGCCCGTTGGGCATGGGATGATTTGACTGAGCTGCAAAAGATAAAAAGCCAATATAATAGGATTAGGAAAAAAAATCTTAAAGAAGCTGCTGCATTTTATACTGAACATAGAAAAGAAATGGCCCTTATTGCCGTGGGGGTGCGGATGAAAAGACAATATAATAAACTGGAAGTAATGATTAATGAAGCAAAAACAGTAAAAAGAAAACAGGAGCTTAGGGCAAAGCAAAATAAACTTGTAGAGAGTTTTGATGCCCGGTATAAAAAATTAAACAAATAATTATTTTATTCTTCCCTGTTTCATTAAAAATGATTCCGATATTTTTTCTTTCTTCTGTAATTTTTCTACTACTGCAACATCAAGGGTATCCATAGTGCATATATCTATAATCTCTACCGGAGTAGTTTTATTAATATTTGTAGTTCTCATTATCGTTTGTTCCCTGGTATTCAAGCCAAAGCTGTTGTTTAAATAATAGGTGGTGTTTGCTCGGGAAAAATCCAGTCCCTCCCCGGCTACCTTACTTTGAGCAATGACAGCATCCAATTTACCCTCTTGAAACAGGGCCCTTACTTCTTCCACAGCGATTTTTGAAGTTTTGCCATCAAAATAAGCAGCCCGGATCCCAGCCTTATGGAATAATTCTTCTGCCACCGGAAGTATGTCCACATAATGGCTTAACACTAATATAGGTTCCCGGTTATCCAAATAACAGTTAACCACATCCTGCACCTTCTCAGTGCTGATTACTTCATGTGTTGCCGGGTCTATCCCAGCAGCAATCATGTTTTCATAAACAGCATATACCATATTTCCAACTGATCGGTCGGACATTCCGTGGAATAACCTATTCAGTTCAGCTTTCCGGCCTTGTGCCCACTCAATACACCCCAATTGAGCCATATTAAGTTGAACAAACCTTTTGTTGTAAAGTATGGGAGAACCTAGGTTCAGCTCTTCCAGAGACAAGAAAGTTGCCTCCTGATGTATATATTCATGCAATTCCTTCAGGTGTTTTTTATTAATAGGAACTTGTTTTTTATTCTTATCCAGCATCCAATTATCATGATAGTAGTCATGAATGTTAGTATATCCCATAAAATACCCATCTACAATAAAGAATTGAGATGCATATTGTATAGGATTCTCAGATGCCGGAGTTCCCGAAAGTGCAGCTCTTTTCTGTTCTCTTGGTTGTTTTTTAATAGACCTTTCAATATACCTGGTCACCTTGGCAGACTTATAATTAGCAAGAGCGTATGATTCATCAAAAACAATAGCTGCCCAGGGTTGAGCAGTCATTACTCTCAGCGTAATAGCTGCTTCATAATTACATATTACAATTGGGAATTTTGTCAGTAACTGCTTTCTTTTTTTCCAGGTAAATTTTCCATGACACACCACTATATCCGTTTCCCTTATCCCCATATCATATACCAGGGCCTTGCGGAAAGTCTCCATAATAGATCCCTTGGTCAATATCAGAGTTGGGGTATCCAATATTCCATGCAGAGCTGCCAGGGTTTTACCTGTTCTCATTTTCCAGAACAGATATCCCCCTTTTCTATCTCTCAGATATTTAGCCCCCATCTCTTGATGTGAGTATAGTTTTGTAATCATCCGGCAATCAGTTGATTTTCAATATCTTCATTTCTGGCTTCTTCTGCTTCAGCTTTTATTGCAATGAGTTCTTTGCTGTCAAGACCATACTGTTGTAGTCTATAAGACTTAGATGAAGACGGGATTTTGGATACTTTGATGGTTTTGGTGATATGTGTCTCCACTAGTTCATCAATATTATCCAGATAAATCAACTCATAATTACGATATAGCGCATCATGGTCTGCGTGTTCTTCCAAGTAATCATATATGCCGTCCAGCTTGTATTCCAAAAGAAGTTTTTCTGCTGCTTTAGGACCCAATGTAGCAGCAGAGCTTTTGAGACTAATTGCTGGTATATTGTCCGAATTGTCACCGGACATTAATTTAATTGCTAATTTCCAGTTTGCTTCCTCCGGAGTAATCTCTACCCAATCCCGTTTAGTGGGGTTGAATAGTTTTAAAAACAGATGGTCTGACAGCATTTGTGACCAGTCTGAATCCGTGGTAAGAAAAATCATATCTTGAACAGTATTTATATCTGCATACACCTTAGCAATATCGTCAGCTTCTGCTAGTGGAACATCAATTATTTTTGCTCCGAAAGTCACAGCTAAATTTTTTGATATTTTTGCACACAGGTTGTACCATTCTTCTCTGGTTGTAGCATAATCCCATGAAGCGGTTCGTCTGTTTCCCTTGTATGTAGGAAAGAATTCTTTTATAGCAAGAGGTACTTCTTCATAGGACACCGCTATAAGTTCCAAAGCAGCTATTTCATTTTTCTCTGCTTTAGTTAATTTTTTAGACACCCATTTGTCAGGACCATCAATATAATCAATTCTATATTGTTTCAGATCATAAGATAAGACATAGGAATACTCCAATACAGAGTCCATGTTTATATCCTGATTAGTCTCTTCAAACGGTTTTATATATTTACTAACCAAGCAATGTTCCCTGTAATATTTTTCCATTACGGCATGTCTCCAGTAATCTCCCCTGGCATCCATAGCCAAGGTGATTTCTTCCGGTTGGAATCGGGTTTTATAATAAAGCAGGGTGCCAGCTAAGTTTCTGGCAAATTCCTCTGCTTCAATATCAGTCTTAGCTTCATAGTTAGGGCTTTTCATCATATGCCAACATGTGTGGCACAATACGGAATAATCTATTAATAATTTCATTTTTGCTTCTCCTGGAATAGGGGAGCATTGCAGCTCCCCTGGGGGCGGGGTTAAGGGTTTATTTTTTTGGTGATTTTACGTATTTCTTTTTTTTAGCGAGGGGAGGTGCCGGAGCATCATCTTCATCTTCCTCTTCCTCTTCATCAGGTAATTCAGCAGCTAAAACCCCTTCTACATCAGAAATGTCGATATTGGGGTATTGTTTTCCCTCAACATTCTCATAAGTCATTTTAGCTCTGGGCATTTTGGTGTCTTCAATTTCTTCCAATATAGTGTCTATATCGGATACTTCTTCAAAGGCTCCCAGGTCTGCACCAGCTTCCTCAAGAATATTAAGGAGCTGCAAGATACTCCAATTTTCTTTAGGTAGGTATCTGGTCTTTCTCTCTTTACCCTTAACTTCCAGGTCCTCTCCCTCTCCCCCATCTTCATTTTCCAGAGAGATTACCTTTAATAGTTTCCAGGTAAGGGTATACATATCAGCACCCTTTTGAGATTTACCAAACTGCCAGTCTTTCAGTCTTACACTGTAGACACCTGTTGGAATTTTGTTTTTCTGAGCTTCTTCTTTTTCGGCGGTTGCCTTGCGGTCTGCGAGTGACATACGCTTCTCCATTTTTTTGTCCCTTCTGTTAGTTGCCGGGTCCAGGTGAAGGGGTGAAACCTGGTCCAGCGGTTGTGTTTCAATTGTATCATAAAATGTATTCTTAATCAAGGTTTGTCCATAAATATCCCTAATATTTTTCAGAAATATTCGTGGTCCATTGAATCCCTCTTCCATTGTACGCATATTTTCCACGGTTTTTATATCAAATTTGTCTGTAAAATCATCATCTTTGTACCACTTCTTTTTACAAAAAATTTTAAAAAAGTCATCAGGTGTCATACCTGATTTTTTTACCATTTCCTTAAATCTTTTCATATAAACCGGGAATTGTGTCTTCCTGGTTTCCCTTTCAAGATTAGCTATATACTGTTTTGCTGCGGAATATTTATTTGTTGGCATGGTTGCTTCTCCTTAATTGTAAATGGTTTTCATAAGTTCTTTGATTCTATCTTCACGGGTTTTTTTAAGTCTAAGATATTCTTTTAAAATTTCATAATGAGCTGCTCCTTTTTCAGACACCCATGTTTCTTCATGAGAGTGACTATCTACGTCAATTCTAATATTAATGTCATCACTGGTCACATTAAGTACCTCGTTAAAAGCTTCAAACATAATTTTAGTGGTAGCATCTGCCTGATTCTGCCAACTCTCTTCTTTTGCCAGTATGTATATGCTGTCATGTAGGGTCGCTATGGTTACAATATTTTTTTTATGACATCTTCTCACAGCTTCTCGTATTACTGAACTTCCTGCTCCTTGAGTCGGAAAATTTCTTACTGATAGCGTATTTGGATTATCTGCTAAGAGTGCCCAACCACATGGAAGTTTTAAATACTTATTTCGGATATATTTCCGGTCTATTCGAGACAGCCACCTCCAATATGTAGGATATATATTTTTATGTTTGCTGATTAGTACCTGAGCTTGTTCCTGGATGACAGTAGATCCTGTATCTACACTAAGTTTATTTGCTAAAGCCTTTACTCCCATACCATACTGCAGTCCCAGGGTAGTAGACTTAAATAGGTTTCTTTCTTTTTTGTATCTATCTTTGGTTCCGTCCTTCGGAACAGCTCCTGCTTTCTTTGCAAAATATAGATATGGGTCACCGGAGTTGTATGCATCCATCATGCTTTTATCTTTGGACAGTATAGCAGCAATTGCAAATTCCTGACTCCCATAATCCAGCTCCACTATCCGATATTCTTTTGGTGGGCGTATCAGGCACCTTAGCCAAGCACTCATTGCCAGAATAAATTTTTTGGCGGAAGGAGCATTCCGGGCAGTCTGTGTTCCGAATATGCCAAAAAATGTACGCATTCTTCCATCCGAGCCTATGTTATCCATCAGGTCCGGGGTAGTGCCTTCCGGTTCCCGGAGCCATTTCAGTTGGCCTAGGATTTGTCTGGTTTCACGATATGCTTTAATTTCCGGTATACCTTCAAATTTTTTTAAATATTGGTCATCGGTGCAGAATCTTCCCGAATCTGTTCTCTTCCACTTACTTGCAGTAATTCGGGGATCCGCCTTAATGAATGATTCAAATTGTTTATATGTGTCCACCCAGCGACCTTTCAGGTCCGTTTTTCTTTTTTTCTTTTCTATGAAAAACGGATAGTGTTTCTCAACTAAGTCCCGGATCAGTTTGTCTTTTGCCAGGGCCACGTTTTTCCGAAGATTAGTGATTGCTTCCATATCAATAGGGATTCCCTCGTTTTCCATCTTAGCCACATCCGCAGAGAATGCGCCCCTTTTTATTTGAACCTTCTGTAGTGATGGTTTAGTATATTGCACCCTGGCAGACATCTCCTGATGCATTATGTAATGAATCTCTGGAAGATAAACTATATCCTTATCGCAATACTCCAAAATATCATCTACTTCTTCCTGTGTAAACTGCTCCGGAGCTGATAGAATCAAATCTCTCATTGCGTGTTTCAGGTCTTTGTCAATGTTAATTTTTAGCAGCCTGGCTACACAATCGGTCAGACCAAAACCTAACATATTATTATCTCTTCCAACATTATCCGCTTTATTTACTGATGGAGGTACACTTCTTCTACGCATTCCTTTCAGATAATACCTGCCATAGTTGAATTGATCACAGCAGTTACGCAACTGCCTCCATTCTACATATAAGTCAACCCATTTAAACATTGTAGGATCTAAGCCGATATCAATAAATGCTCTGGCTTCCGCTGTCACTGCATATGATACAAAAATATATCTCTTTTCTTTATACTGATAGAATATTTTAGCCAATGACGTTTTGGCTTTTTTGTTTTTATATAGCCACATATGATGTAGAGTGTCATTGTCTGACTTCTTCCAGCTACAGCACACTGTATCTACAGATTTTTCTGCGGGATGACAGTATTCAAAATCCAGATATATATATTTACTCATATTTGCTTCTCCTGTGTAGTGTGTTGGTCATTTTTTGTTTTTCTTTAATTTTTAGATGTTAATTATTGCATAAATCCATACGATGTGAATAATGTTATCTGTCAGGATAATTGACCATGGAGCCATAGGTGGTGAAGCAAATTTAGCTTGTCCTTTTATGTTCATAAACCAAACAATGAAATTTGTTCTATCCTGTGCAAAGTGCTGAATACCAATGAGGACAATTTGCCATATTTTGAAATCACAAAACAAAAAAGGAATAAGATAAGTAAGGACATGAACAGCACATATCCAGCTTTTTTGTTTTTTTCCTGATGCCATCCAATCGTTTTGGAGAAGATAATCTCCAATTAAATGAGCAATAATCCAATTCATTTTTTTTCTCCTTTTGTTAAGATTTTACCGACACATTACACACAACGTTCACGGCTATACGAAGTTGGCGAAGCCAATTTGGGCGAAGCGTAAGCGTAGCCGTATAGTCGTTGTTGTGTGAT
>JAWODZ010000063.1:0-7192 GCA_046483025.1 bacterium | reverse complement strand
GTTCTCGGTTCTGGAGAAGGCGATGCACTCCTGCAACCCCGGCATCATAGAGTCGGTCAATAGCATTACCCATACATTGAGCTGTCAGAGCCGCCTCTTCTGCAACTGGCATATCTGCAGTTCCGGCAGAAATAATCAATATTTTATTTTTATTTTTTATTTTCGGGATTTTTCCAATGACTATTGCTTTCGCCGATTCATAATATTTTGCCTTATCAGTTACTTTTTTTACAGCTGTAAAAGTATTTTTTTGGGCACGCATAGCGAGTATGATTTCATTGTTTTTGCTCATTTTTAACACTATTTTTGTTACCTGTTCCGGTGTTTTCCCTTCACAAAAAATAGCTTCCGGAAATCCCCGGCGGAGAGCCCGATGAGTGTCGATTTTAGCAAAACCCAAATCATCATAGGGAAAACCTTTGAGTTTTTCCAGGGCCTGGTCAATGCCAATCTTTCCTGTTTGAAGACTTCCAAGCAGATTTTTTAACTGTTCACTGTCCATTTTTTATTACCTCATTCATACTGCCGCTTCTGTATCCTTCCAAATCGGCACAAATATAATTAAAACCCTGATCTTTAAATTTTTTAACAACAGCAGATGAATTTTTGATTTTTAATAATTCAGGTAAGTCAGGGTTTGGTATTTCTATCCGGGCTATGGAGTCATGATCTCTGACCCGTACTTGCTTGAATCCTAATTCAAGCAGAAACTGTTCACATTTATTGATTCTGCTGATTTTATTTACAGTGATTGGAATACCATATGGTATGCGGGTAGCAAGACAGGCCAGGGCAGGTTTATTCCAGGTTGATAGTCCGATTTTCCGGGAGAGTTTCCGTATCTCTTTTTTGGTGAGACCTGCCTGGGCAAGAGGACTTTGAATGTTCATTTCCAAGAGAACCTTCCTTCCGGGACGGTAGTCATGGACATCGTCTGCATTTGAACCTTCTATAATGTATTTAAGGTTATGTGATTCAGCAATTTTTGAGAGGCCAGAAAAAATAAATTTTTTACAGTAATAACATCTTTCCTTATCATTGGAAATAAATGGTTTATGATCGAGAATATCAGAATCTATTATAATATGTTTAACCCCAAATTCAACTGTCAGAGATTTTGCATCCTCAATTTCAGATTGAGGGATTATTTCTGATTTAAAGGTAACTGCAGTAATATTTTCTTTAAAAATTTTTTTAGCAACCCAGAGAAGAAAAGTACTGTCCACACCTCCGGAAAAGGCAATGACTGCAGAATGTAAACTTCGAAGAATTTTTTGAAGTTCGTTGTATTTTTTTTCAACAGTATTCATTTTAATTGATAAATAATACAAAAATTTACATTTAAAATCAAATTAATTTTAAATTGTCTTTGTGAGAATGGATTTGTTCTTATGAGGGTTATAGTTGTTTACCGATGAGAAACATACTTTTGAGGTTGTCCATAAGAAAAGAACAACCACTGAGTAAAAGACTAATGAAGCAAGGATCAAGACCAAAGATTTTTTCTGAAGAAAGGAAAATTTTATGTATGTACAGATCAGTTAGAAATATAAAAAACTCAAGAATTATTATTATATTTATTTTTTATCCGGAAATTTGATTTTAAATTCAGTTCCATCTTTTACATTTAAACTCAATGTTCCTTCTAATTGCCCCCTGGACAGAATATCTACTAATTTAAGACCAAGAGAGTCAGTTTTTTCCAGATTGATATCTTTTGGTATACCTTTACCGTTGTCTCTGATAATCAGTTCAATATGTTCTTTATTTGATTTATTGATTAGAATTTCAATAATACCCTTTTCCTTTTTCATATCATTAAATGCATATTTTAGAGAATTGGTTACCAATTCGTTTATTATCAGACCACAGGGAATAGCTTTTTCTATTGACAGGGATACATTTTTGACATCAACGTTATAACTTATATTATCCCAGTTAATTCCATATATTTTAAATAAATTATTAACTGTATCTTCTAAATAACTTTCAAAATCCACTTTTGTTATATCATCTGATTGATATAATTTTTCATGTATTTTCATCATAGTTAATACACGGTTTCTACTGTCCTCAAACATCTCTTTAGCTTTTTCATTATCCAGATAACTGGATTGGAGGTTCAGCAGAGAAGATATTACAGATAGATTATTTTTTACCCGATGATGTATTTCTTTAAGTAAAATATTTTTTTCTTTGAGAGATTTCTCTAATTCTTCCTCATGTTTTTTCTGACTGGTAATATCAGTATAAACTATAACCATTCCGGTCATTTTTTTTTCAACAAAAATAGGCGATGCTGCTAATATTACATGTATAGGATTACCATATTTATCTTCTCTCACTGTTTCGAAAGGATGAACAAGCTTACCAGCAAATACTTTTTTTCCAAGATTTTCACCCTCTTGCATTTTATCTTTTCCAACTACAAGATCATTTAAATTTTTACCAATTGTTTCTTCTTTACTGTATTTAAAAGTTTTTTCTGCACCAGGATTCCAGCTGACGACTTTTAAATCTGAATCAGTAACCACAATAGCATCCGGTGTATCTCGTAAGATGGAGGTCAGGTATTTTTCACGTTCTTCCAGTTCTCTTTCAGCAGCTTTTCTTTCTATAATTTCCTGATTTAATTTTTTAGTTCGTTCCTTTACTTTTTCTTCCAGTTTATTTTTTTGATTTTCAATATAATGAATTCTGATTTTATATACTGAATATAGTAGACCGGCAGCAATTATTATCATTATGATCCTGAAAATTGTAGTTTTCCAGAAAGGAGGTAATACTTTAATTTTTATGGATGCCCCCTCTTCATTCCAGATACCATCACTGTTTGCTGCTTTTACTTTAAAGGTATAATTACCGGGAGGAATGTTAGTGTAGGTAGTAAAACGATGGTTATCAATATAATTCCAATTATTATCGAGATTTTCCATTTTAAAAGCATAGAGGTTGTTTTCAGGAGCTATAAAGTCCAAAGCAGCAAAACTAAAAGTTATCACCTTATCCTTAGGCAATAAAGTAATTTTCTTTGCTTCAGTTATTGATTTTTTTAAATGAATATTATCTATATCCACCGATTTATTAAAAATTTGCAGATCTGTAAACACTACCGGCGGAGGTGATGTGTTTTTCAGTATATCACCTGGATCAAAAACAACCAAGCCATTCAAACCACCAAAAATCAACTCATTGGTTCTACTATTTTTACAAAATGCAGCAAAATTAAATTCATCGCTTGGCAGCCCGTCACTTGCACTATAATGTTTGACTTCTTCAGTTTCCGGATGTAATTGAAAAAGACCTCTGTTTGTAGTCAGCCATAAATCTCCATTATTATCAAATACTGCACCATAGATAGTTTCCTGCCTTAAGGCATTTTTATATTTATAACAGGCTCCAGTCTTTTTATTGAATTTTATTAATCCGAATTCAGTACAGAGCCATAGAATATCTTTTTTGTTCTGATCAGGTATCAAAGCATATACAGCACCTCTGATTTCCGGATTATTGATCCTATGAAAAGTTTTTGTTTTGGAATTAAATCTATTTATTTTATTATTAGTTCCAACCCAGAGTATTCCATCTTCATCTTGCAGGAGCGACCAGATCAAATTGTTGCTTAAGGTTGTTGTATCATTCTCATCTGATGAAAAATTAGTAAAACTGTCTGTATGAGGGTCATAGCAATCGAGTCCGGCGCTGGAAGTACCACACCATATTTTCCCGGAATCTCCTTCAGTGATACAAAATATTTGAGGAGAACTGATCCCTTCATAGGTGTGAGGGTCGTAATTAAATTTTCTTATCTGATTTGTTCTGGTATTTAATACACAAAGGCCTTTATAGTTAGTTCCAATCCATAAATTTCCTTTGTTATCTTTGTATAGTGAAATTATATTATTACTGCTAATACTATTTTTATCCTCTGCAGCATAACAGAAATGAGTGAATGTTTTTTTTTCAATATTAAATTTGTTAAGTTTATGTTGAGTAGCAATCCAGTATATTTGACCAGGAAAGTCCGGATCTTCAATAATTTGCCAGACATTGTTATGTGAGAGACTGTGAGGATCGGTTGGAGAATGCTGATATACAAAGAAGTTTTTATTTCTGTTTTTTACAACATTAATACCACTTCCAGTAGTGCCAATCCATATATTTCCAGTTCTATCTTTATATAAATCCTCAATACTGTTATTTGATATTCCATTGGGATCTGAAGCATTGAAGCTAAAATTTTGAAAACTGGCTTCCTCGACATTAAACCGATAAATCCCTTTATCCTCTACTGCTGCCCATAGATGTTTTGCAGGGCCCAGACACAGTTTCTCAACTCTAAAATCAGATGGTAATCCTTTGATATTTTCAGTAAAACTTTCAATTTTTCCATTTTCAGGATCAAATATTAATATACTTTTATTTGTACCCAGCCAGAGCTTGTTATTGATTTCGCAAATGTCTAAAATAAATTCAGAGTTAAATCTTTCCTCTAGTGTAATATGAATAAATTCTTCATTTTCCGGATTAAATTTTTCCAGAACAGGAGTATTTAATCCCAACCATAATCTTCCTTTACTGTCTTCTATGATTGCAGTAACTGTTTCACTGCTGATTCCTTTTGTTGTATCCGGGTGGTAGTGATATTGTTTAATCTTGCCTGTCTTAATATTTAACCGGTTCAGGCCATTATTGTTAGTTGCAATCCATAAAAAATCTGAAGAAGTATATTCCAAACAGGTTATAAAATTACTGCTCAAACTTGAGGAATCGTTTGGATTATGTTTATAATGACTAAATTCTTGTGTCTCCAGATCAAACCTATTAATTCCACCTCCCTCGGTTGCAATCCACAGGACTTTTGCATTTTTTTGCTCACATATATCATTGATATTCTTAGCACTTATGCTGTTTGGATCCTGAGAATCATGATAGTATTTTTTGAAGGTATATCCATCATAGCGATTCAATCCATCCTGGGTGCCAAACCATAAAAATCCACGACTGTCTTGTATGATTGTATTAACTGCACTTTGAGAAAGGCCGTGTTTACTAGTGAGATGTTCAAATGTAATATGAAGATGGGATGTTTGTGCTAACCGATTATTTTCAGCATGTAAATATAGTATGCTGATTAAGATAAATGGTAAAATTTTTTGAAATTTGATACTTATCATTATTTTTCTTTCAAAATATGTTGTGTTGAGAAAATTTTTCCGGAATATTTTTCCATTTTCTTATGATTTTTAGAATAAATTTTACAACATATAAACTTCTACAAAAATTATACCTTAAATAGAAAAATAGGAAATTTTTTAAAAAAATAAAAATATTATTGTTTTAAAGTACAGTTTTTTTCTTGCAATTTTATGATATTTTATTTATACTATTCCAAAATATGTTCCATATGATTCATAATAAAATTATAATTTTAATAAAAGGAGTTATAATATGACAAAAACACAGGAATTAATCAACCTTGAAGATCAATATGGTGCACATAATTATAAACCTCTGGATGTCATTTTGACCAAAGGGAAAGGGATTTGGGTATATGATATCGAAGATAATAAATATTTAGACTTTTTAGCAGCATATTCTTCAGTAAACCAGGGTCATTGTCATCCCCGAATTGTAAAGGCATTAAACAAACAAAGTAAAAAACTGACCATCACTTCACGGGCATTTCGTAATGATCAGTTAGCATATTTGTGTAAAGAAGTTAGTGAAATGGCCGGCATGGAGAAGATGCTTCCTATGAATAGCGGAGCAGAAGCAGTGGAGACTGCGATTAAAACAGTCAGAAAATGGGGGTATACAAAGAAGAATGTGAAATTAGATAATGCAGAGATTATTACCTGCGCTGGTAATTTTCACGGAAGAACAACAACGATTGTAGGCTTTTCAACTGATGAACTGTATAAAAAATATTTTTGTCCCTTTACACCTGGGTTTAAAACTATACCTTTTGGTGATTCACAAGCATTAAAAAATGCTATAAATAAAAATACTGTAGCTTTTATGGTGGAACCGATTCAGGCAGAAGGTGGTGTTATAGTCCCACCTGAAGGATATTTAAAAGAATGTGAAAAAATATGTAAAGAAAATAATGTGCTACTGGTGCTGGATGAAATACAAACAGGTCTGGGACGGTGTGGTAAATTATTTGCTTGCTATCATGAAGATGTAAAACCTGATGTTTTTGTTATAGGAAAAGCATTATCCGGAGGATTTTATCCTGTTTCTGCAGTTGTTTCATCAGAAGAAATCTTAGGTGTATTTACACCAGGTGAACATGGCTCTACTTTTGCTGGAAATCCACTAGCATCTGTCATTGCCAGAGAAGCTCTTAAAGTGCTGACAGAAGAAAATCTGATAGAAAATTCTGAAAATTTGGGGCAATATTTCAGAGATAAACTTGCAACAATTAACAGTAAGCATATTAAAGAGATACGCGGGAGAGGATTATTAATTGGTGTGGAGTTGAAGAAAGAAGCAGGAGGTGCTCGGAGGTTTTGTGAGGAACTTATGAAAAAAGGATTATTGTGCAAAGAAACACATGAGGATACCATACGTTTTGCACCACCATTAGTTATAACTAAAAAGGATATTGACTGGGCATTTGAAAGAATCAAGGAGGTTCTGGAAACCTTATAATATACAGTCCATAATGTCCTGAAAAAATTAGGAGAGTAATTTATTTGTTTTGTCCTGTTTGTAAATATGAATATAAACCCGGGATCACGGTGTGTCCTGATTGCGGAAAAAAATTAGTAGAAAAACTGCCTCAGAAAAATAACGACAAAGATTTAGATAATATAAAGTTTGTTCCGCTTCCCAGCCTGCCCGGCCGGGTGTATGCTGATATGATTAAAGACACTCTGGATGCAAAAGGTATTCCCTGTTACATCAGATCAGAAGGTATTGGGGATGCCTATCAGTTTCCCGGTACTACTCCGATGGGAGGAGTTCGTATTTTTGGCATCTTCGCCGACACGATCTACGAATTCGGTACCATCACGCGCTTCATCTCCGAGGCTAAGCCCGACATCCTTGAGGTGAATGTGTCATGCCCGAACCTGGACGATCGCTATCAGCAGATGTTCGCGCCTAACTCCCCCTTTGCCGTGAATTTCCAGTTGGCAACATAAATGTCAATCGGCCCGAGCCGCCTGACATCTCTTTGGGTCTC
>JAWODZ010000045.1:0-17271 GCA_046483025.1 bacterium | reverse complement strand
TATAATACTATGAAAAAAAATTACTGAATTTCCCCGAATTCTTTAAATTAAGCTGAGTACAACGTATACTATAAAAATAACCATTACTCTTAATAATTATAATTTACAACATCAACCCTATCCGGAACATCGATATCTCCGTATCTTATAAATTCTGTCATATAATCTTGATTATAGCGTACAGAACTGATGTTCCAGCTCCAAGATCCCCAGTCACCATCTACATTTCCTTCACTCACAACCCCACCATCAACTGAAGGATAATATCTTCCACCCCGTCCTTGTAAGTTAACAGTCCCATCATTCATTGTATATATGATCCCATGTACTCGGCAATTATAATCAAAATTAACATTACCATCAACGATAAATATACCATAAACATGATCCCCTGTAACATTGAGATCACCATCAACATAGGTAACATTAGGATCTCCATTAGCATTAAAAAAACTTCTATTCGGATAATCAGCAGTTGCTTCAAAATCCCCATTGTAATAATACCCTTGGTCCTGGGCTATTAACTGAAAATTATTAATATTTACATCCGGGAGATCAGCTTTATTATCTTCAATGAGTGTCGGATCAGAATTACCACCTGCATCATAAGCTTCAACATCTGTTACTTTTCCAGTAGTGTTAACGGCAACCAATCCTGGTCTGGATTCTAAATCAGCGTGAATCATTTTTTCGGTTCTATGTATCACTGCGGTAATGTCAATATCAATATCTGTTCCGTCTTGAACAATATTTAATTGAGAAATAGTAGCACCTCCAATTGTAAAAGGAACTTTATCCATTAAATCATCTCCGACACCTGTACGTATAGCTTCTGTAGCCATACCCATTGCTGATTCTAAAGCATAATTTGCCTGCATAGATTCTTTTGAACTTCCTACTCCCCTTCCACCGCTGCTCATTAAAACTGCCCCTCCGATTCCCATTAAAGCCAGAGTTACTACAAAAAGCATCACAAATCCTGATAAAAACCCTGCTTCATTGTTCATTTTATTTACCATCTTCATCACCTTCTTCATAAATTTAAAACCTGGTTATACTATACTGATTAACTAATGACATCTGACGTGGTGGATAACGTGGTGGATTACCCGGATCCTGAAGCACTAATTGAATCATTATACGCTGAACCTCACTTGTATTAGTTGTTTGACTGCCAAGTGCATCATAATAAGTTATTTGAAAACTTTTTACTCCTGAAATCAAAGGTTCAGGGTCAACACCCCATCCTTGTCTATCCAGAGCAACATACAGATTACCTTCATAAGATATTAATCTATACTCTACCCAATTCAACACATCATGATTAAACCTAATACGATTGCCGGTTATGTAGTATAGATCCGTATTATTCTGAACATTCTGTTTTAATTCAGTAAATATTTTATTAAAAGCAATTCTTGAAGTCTGAACCGAAAACTTAGTTTTTCTGACATCTAAAAAAGAGTCTACATTTAATCTAATAAAAGGTGCAATCGCTACAGTTATAATAGTCATAGCAAACATCACTACTACCAGTTCCATTAATGTAAATCCATTTTTATTTTTTAGCATATGGTACTCCTAAAAATCAATAAAAGGGTAAAGAATAAAATCAAGTCACTATCAGGTTCCGTCATCTACCATATAGTATACTAAACTGGTACTTAAGCCGTTCTCCAGGTTCACCTCTACTACTACTTCTGCATACTGTATTCCGGTGTCCGGGTCAACAGCTTCAACGATACTAACTCCCGCAGTCATATTTATTTCCGGGTCAGGATGATGTATGGTTGCACCTGTCCATTCGTTTATTACAGTGTCGTATCCTCCGGCATTGGATCTATAATTTGCAATAAGTTCTTCCATCACGCTCTGGGTAAAATATTCTACCTGAACTGCAAGAGCAATATTGGCAGCTCCCTTTTGATTAGTGGTGACAATCGTGGTGAGCGGTACAA
Organism: bacterium; assembly: GCA_046483025.1. GTDB lineage: Bacteria > Zhuqueibacterota > QNDG01 > QNDG01 > CAYUAG01 > CAYUAG01. The sequence goes on along the minus strand of JAWODZ010000045.1, from coordinate 15,313 downwards.
GTGAAATCCCCAAAATCAAAATTATCATTATAAGCTCTATGAGGGAAAAACCCTCTTCACTTTTTATCTGATTAATACATTTCTTCATATTAACATCCTCCTCCACATCCTCCCCACTCAGCTAACTCAGCAGCTACCATCCCAGAATTACCATACACTATAACTTGTGCTTCCCCATTATTGATATTCATAAACACTTTTGCCTCGCCCCAATTACTGTTATTATCAGTGGGCCACCCAGTATTGTCAAAACTCAGTGCTCCGCTAAAATCAGTTGAACTGATTGTTACTCCTTTATAATCACCCTGATTAAAATTTACTGTCTCACTGACACCATCAACAGTTAAGGTATAAGAATCAGCTCCGGGATTTACTGTAATACTTACATTCCCCCCTTCATTCATGGCAATTTCTTTTAATTCTTTAATATCAGATAAAGTCCGAGAAGCTGCATTTGTAAGGCGAACACTGGAATTTATATCTCCCACTGATATCCCTATTATACCACTCATAACACCTACTATGAGCATCACTGCAATAATTTCAATTAAGGTAAAACCCTTATTAAGGACCAGCACTTTATTGATACGATTTTGTATCTTTTTTATTATAGCCATCATATCAACAATTAAAATAAATATTCATTTTCATCTCACTGCTATGTTATATTACCACAGAGTTCACACTATTTTCTCTATGTTTTTTGTGAACTCTGTGGTTTTAAATAACTAAAGATTAAAGATTATGAGTTGCTGCTTCCGCTCCAGCACATTCAGCAGTACCATCAGCCTGAGTATAATTATAAGCAGCATCATCAGTAGGGCATAGTGGAGTTTCGTCGAGATAACCAGCTAACACCATTGCAGCTATATCAGCCGGATATTCGGCATTTCCGGCTAAAGCATTCTGAGCATACCCAATGTTAGCAGCTGCTTCGATGGAGGCCTGGTTCTGTTTACAGGCAGATGCCTCCGCAGAACTACTTAAATCTAAAAATCTGGGTACAATTACTGCAGTTAAAATACCAATAATAACCATAACAATAATTAATTCTATAAGGGTAAATCCCTTTTCCTTGATACGTTTCATTGTTTTTCTCCTAATTTAAAATATTTTTATATTTTTTTTTGTTTTTCACGATTGTTCTAATTTTTTAACTCATCACCCCCTTTCCCGGGTTAAAGGTTAATTCATCCTGAATATTTAGTTTTTTCTCTCCTGCTTCAGCATAAAAAAGCTGCCTTATGCTTACTGTAAAGCGCCCACCATACCCCACATGGGCATAAAAATTCCAAGTGCCATCACCATTACAGCTGCTCCAATAACAATTGTCAGTACCGGTTCTATCATAGAAGTTAAGGATTTAATAGAATATTCCACTTCCAGATCGTAATGTTTGGCAACACTTGCCAACATTTCATCCAGAGAACCGGACTGCTCCCCAATGGAAATCATTCGCATAACCAGGGGAGGGAACAGATTGATTCTTTTCATGGAACCGGATATGCCCTGGCCTTTTTCCACTCCCAAAGCAACTTTTTTAATCGATTGTTCTATTGCAGTATTACCTACTGCTTTAGAAACTGTCTGTAAAGTCTGAATTATAGGTAATCCGCTTTTATTTAAAGTCTCAAACATTTTAGTAAATCTGGTCATCACACTTTTATTAATTAAATCACCTACTACCGGAATTTTTAATTTAGTTTCATCCCACTGTAAACGCCCCTTTTCAGTCTTGATATAAAATACAAATCCCATGACACCAACTGCTATACCCACTAAAATAAAAATACCATATTGAACAAAAAAATCACTTAGCCCGATAAGAATTCTTGTAAAAACAGGGAGCTGCATACCCATTTTTTCAAACATTTCCCCAAATTTTGGCACCACCTGGGTTAAAAGAACATACATGGCCAGTAACATGAAAGACATAATGAACATGGGCATTTTCAGAGCAGATTTTACTTTTTTCCTGGTTTCTGCATCATGCTGAATAACAGTTACCAGACGATCCAGAACCTCGTCCAGATTACCACTCATCTCTCCGGCATAAACAGAATTAACATAGAGTTCGGAAAATACTTTAGGGTGATCAGCAAGGGCCTGGGATAAACTTTTTCCGGACATCACACTCACATATATTTTATTAAGAACCTCTTTCATCTCATTATTGGACTGAGTACCCAAAGCTTCCAGAGAGGTAAGCAGAGGAACACCTGCACGCAGAAGCGTCACCAGCTGTCTGGTAAAAAGCACAATTTGATCAATCTTTATCTTTTTCTTGAAAAGCTGAAGCTCACCCCCTTTTTTCTGAGCATCTGCTTTTAATACTTTAATTGATACCGGTTTATATCCTTTTTTGAAAATTTCTTTAGCTACCCGTTCCTTGTTGGGTGATTCAATAACTTCTTCAATAACTTTGCCTGAAGCAGTTAATGCTTTGTACTCAAATGATGGCATGTGATAAATACTCCTATAGTGATTTATTTAATATTTGTCACCCTTATTACTTCTTCAATAGTTGTAATGCCTTTCATTACCTTTATCCAACCGTCATATAACAGTGGTCTCATACCTTCTTCTTCAGCTGTAGTTTGAATATCAAGGGTTGAACCTCCCTTTAAAACCTGAGATTTTATCTTTTTTGATATAGGAAGCACCTCAACAATTGACATTCTTCCCTTATACCCTGTATTTCTGCATCTCTTACAGCCTTTACCTCTAAAAAACTTTAGTTCGTCTTTACTTATCCCCAGACTACTGATGACCCCCTCGGGGATCTCGATATTTTCAGGAGGTTCATACTCTTCTTTACAATGAGGACAGATACGTCTTACCAGTCGCTGTGCCTGTACTCCCAAAACCGCAGTTGAAATAAGAAAAGGTTCTATTCCCATTTCTTCCAGTCGTGTAACTGCACTGGCAGCATCATTGGTATGCAGGGTGGATAATACCAAATGACCGGTTAAAGCAGCCTGTACTGCAATATTAGCAGTCTCGCCATCTCGGATCTCACCTACCATAACAATATCAGGATCCTGTCGCAGGATTGCCCGTAATCCTTTGGCAAAGGTCATCCCTGCTTTTCTGTGCACCTGGGACTGACGAATCAAAGGAAGTCGATACTCAATGGGATCCTCAAGAGTGATAACATTTTTTTCAATGGTTGAGAGCATATTCAGAGCAGCATAGAGAGTAGTACTTTTACCACTTCCAGTAGGCCCGGTTACCAGAATTATTCCATAGGCATTACTTAACAAGTCAACGGTTTTGTTATAATTATCTTCTTCAAATCCAAGATTCTGTAGATCCATTAGGGCCGAACTTCTATCAAGAATACGCAGTACCACATTTTCACCATGAGCAGAAGGTAAAGTGGAAACTCTCATATCCACATCTTTACCATTTTTTAACTTTATATGCATCTGTCCGTCCTGAGGAACCCGATGTTCCGCTATATCGAGATTGGATAAAATCTTTATTCTGGAAATTAAAGCTTCCTGAAGATTTTTGGGAAGATTATGACTGTTTAATAAAACTCCATCAATACGATATCTTACTCTCAATTGGTCTTCTTCTGGATTAATATGGATATCAGATGCTCCCTGAGTTATAGCCTGGATCAATACCATATTGGTCATTTTAACTACAGGTGCTTCTTCAGCCAGTTTCTCTAAATCCTGAACACTTTGTTCTTGCTCCCTGCCTACTTGCTGTTCTTCCTGCGCTTCGATGACCTCAAGAATATCCTGGAATTCGTCTTTGTTAACTTGATGATCATTCTCTTCTGAAATTTCAATTTCTTCACCGTAGTATTTTTCAATTGCTTCTATTACTGCAGCAGAAGAAGATAATGCTGGTGAAACATTTAATTTAGTCAACTGGGTTACTTTATCAATGGCATTTACATCCTTGGGATCAGACATTGCTATCAGCAAGGTCTCATCAATACGAAATAAAGGAAAAAATCTGAACCGTTTTGCTACTTCTCCCGGGATAAGTTCAAGGACCTCGGGGTCAATTTCATAATTTCTTAAATCAATAAAAGGCACATTCCATAAAGATGCTTTCGCTTCTAAAATTATATCCTCAGAAAGGATCTCATCCTCGGTAAGAATGTTTTCCAATGAATTGGCACTCTCACCGTTCTTCAGCCTGGCCAGTAATCCTTTAGCTTGTTGAAGTGTTAAATGCCTCCTTTCAACCAGAATTCGAGCAAGACTCCGATCATCTTCTCGTGAGGATGTTCTTTTTTGGTTAGATTTTGTTGTCTGTTGATTAGCCATCTAAATACTTTTTCACTATTTTTAAAACTTGATTGAGTCGAAAGGGTTTATACAGAAATTCGTCCGCTCCAACCTGTTCACCCATTTTTCTTTCATCTTCAGTTGCTCGTGAAGTAAGCACTACAATAGGAATATCTTTAAAACGCTTGTCAAACTTCAATAACCGGGCCACCTTAAAACCATCCAGCATAGGCATAAGGATATCAAGTAAAATCAGATCAGGAGGATCTTTTTTTACCATATCTAAAGCTTTTAAGCCCTGATCCGCAACTTTAACCTTGTAACCCGCTTTTTGTAAGGGAACATGAAGAAGCTTGATTACCAGCGGATCATCATCAACGATTAATATCTCTTTTTTAGTAATCTTAATTCTTTCCTCTACTATTGTATCAGTTATAAATTCGTTCTCAGTAAAATTTACATCATAATATTCCATCCGGCCCTCGTATTGCCTGCGTTTACATGTAATTCTTTATTAATAAGTTTATATCAGACTTATTAATATTGAATTACTTACCATAACTCCTTCAAACAAGAGTTTTACTATCACAGTAGATAAAGCAATAAACGGGCCAAATGGTATTGTTGATCCAAAATTTATTTTTTTTGCTATAAATCCAATAATTACAAAGAACCCTGAAAGTAACCCGATAAAAAAGAAAGTGATTAAAAAACCTGCTAAACCAGTATAGAAACCTATAGTTACAAGTAGTTTTCCATCCCCCATACCAATACTGTCCTTTTTAAAGAGAAATTTTCCTAGTAAGGCTAAAACTAGGAAAAAAATTCCGCCTGTAATCGCACCCAGTAAACTATCTAAAGATGTTTCAAATCTTAACAACAAAGTAAGCACAATACCGATTATTAAACAGGGGAACACAAGTTTATTTGGAATTATCCCTTTATCAATATCAATTATACTGATGGGAATAAGAAAAATCACCAGAACAGCGGAAAAAAACCATTCTTCGGTCAATCCATATCTCAAATAAAAAACTACAAATAAATAAGCAGTTAATGCTTCCACAAAAGGGTATCTCCAGGATATCTTTGCCTTGCAATTCCGGCATTTCCCTTTTAACAAAAAATAGCTGATCAGAGGTATATTGTCATAAAAATTAATTTTTTTCTTACAATGAACACAATAAGATCTCGGTTTTACAATGGATACATTCCGGGGTAACCGATAGATAACAACATTAAGAAAACTTCCTATAATCAATCCAAATAATACTATTAATATCAGTTCCATTAACATATACCTTTATCGTAACAACAACATTTTTTCTGTTGTAGCATAAGATCCCTGCTGTATGGTATAAAAATAAACTCCGCTGGCAACCGGAATCCCTCTATAATCTGTTCCATCCCAGGTTACAGAATGATTCCCTACTCTCATATCCAGAGCAGATAAATTAAAATCCTTAACCAGTTGTCCTAATATATTATATATTTTCAAAGTAACCTTATTCTTTTGTTTATTACCCTTCTCAATGGTATATTCAATTTTCGTGATGGGAATTTCAGTTGATGGATTAAAGGGATTGGGATAATTCTGCCGAAGAGTAAAATAACCCGGCACTCTTGAATCTTGTATGGCACCGATATCTTCAAGTGGTTCGATAATTACAAAATACATATTATCATTTGGCCCTCCACAATTCCCCCCGAGTGTTACTGATCCTGAATCTTTCTGAGTGAAATAGATATCAAATTGTGACCCCCGGGAATCAGTTATCTGTTCATTGTAATGTTCCCATTTACTGTTATTTAACCATCGGGGTAAAGAGGGATTATCAGCGTCAAATCCAATATAAACATTAGAAGAACATTTTAAAGTGAATTCGAGAAAATCATCTTCTCTTTCCGTCCTATCATCATTTGCAGTTTGAATCCATAATAAGTTTCTTAATGAATCAGGGATATATGCCACTGTATATTCTCGATCAATATAACAGCGATCACCAACAGTTACATAGTTAACACTGTAAGAAGCTCTGTTTAAATCTAAAAGAATTCTTTTTTTGGCAAAATGAGGTTTAATAAACACAAGATACATATTATCATCCATGGAACCCATGTTACCTTCTATGGTACATCTTTGTGTGGAAACCTTTTTGGAATAGATCCGGTACACAGCATCTCTCGAATTAACCAACTGATCACCGGTTATCTCCCATTCCTCAAGCCATTCAGGTTTTTGGGCAACTCTTTTATCATAAGCCAGATAAACAGTGGCATCTCCTCTGATTTCAAAACTCAGAAAAGCACTGCTTGAATCCTGTTTATCATGATTTCTGGTTTTTATCTGAATAGCTCCATGCAAAAATTGAGGTATCTGTTTTATAGTATAATCTCTGTCAACATATGTTTTTTCTCCAATGGCTGTTATATTCCATTCATAATCCTCTTTACTTAAACTGTTCATGGAAACCCCATTTTTCCCAAGAATATACTTTACCGGCCCTTTAGAATCCAGCTCATTATGCTGCGATGAATTATCATAAATATTGGAGACATTCACTGCATAAGGGTTGCCAATATTATGTTCAGAAGTCTGCAACTCAACTCGTAGTCCTGTTGTATCTAACTTAGCAGATTTAATATTAATATTATTATTGATAGAATAATTACTGCAATCCTCAGCAGTTTCTTTATTAATCGTTTTTGTAAATAATACTTGCAAACGTTGTTGAGATATCACATCCATTCTGGCTACTTTAGGTTTGGTTTGATTAGAAGTACTCTGGGGGCTTTCCATAGAATATTCTTTCCATTCTCCCGGATCAATAATATTTAATGCACGATCTTTAATATTCTCAGCACATACTTTATAACTTATGTCTGGCATATGATCAGAAGTTTGAAGATATACTTTCTTCAAAGTAGAGGTATCCAAAGTGGCATCAAATATCTCAATATAATGCTCCTGATTGACCGATTTAATTCTATAATTTCCCCGACTCTCTGCTGACTGCTTATCAATAATTTCATTAAAAACCAGTTCCAGACGATTGGTTTCCCGTAGTTTTGCAAAACTCAATACCGGAGGATCTATATCAGGTGGTCTAAAATTATACTCTCTTTTAATAGGCTGAGTAAGTTTATTGATGGAAGGAGTACGATCTTCAATATTTCTAATCTCTATGCTATAATTTTGTCCAATTTTATGAGACGACGTCTCCAGATGAACTGTTTTGTAGTCACTCAATAAAAAAGCACCATCAATGATAATATCAGGAAAGATGGAATAATTATCAATGTTTTCTGCAGATTTCCTGGTAATCTCTTCATCAAAAATCAGAATAACAAGCATTGATGAATTATTCATGATGGGGCTGGTAGCCAAGTCAGGAGCTGCAGTATCAGGTGGTGAACAAAGATATTCTTTAAAATTATTCTTTCCAATTTTATTAGGATTAAAAGCTTGGTCATAAACATTCTCTACAGTTACTCTATACTTTCCGGATTCATGTTTTTTAGTAATGAGATTGACCTCTTTAAAAGAACTTAACAAATGAGCACCTGAGATATCAACATCAGGAGTAATTGAATAATTATTAATATTCTGTGCTTCTTCTTCTCTCAGAGGCTCACTAAATATTAACTTGAGATTATACTGATTATTAAGTTCAGCATCTAATAAACAAGGAGCTGTGGTATCAATCGGACTCCAGTTATATTCTTTTTGACTATAGGCATGGATTAAATTTTTATTTTCCGACGCATCTCTGATACCATTAACAGTTAATGTATATGTACCAGGATTATGTTCAGAAGTCTCAAGTGTCACTGTATTAGATAAATATGAAAGTACCCCTTTTATAGTTATATTATTATTAATGGCATAGTTGGAATCATTCATTGCAGTAGTTAAATCTAAATCCTCATTAAAAGTAACACTTAATTTCTGACTGTTCTCCAATTCTGCTTTAACAATATAGGGGCCTTCATTATCTTCCGGAGCATATTCATAATCCCATATAGTATTAGATTCAATTTCATTGTTATGTATATCTGTTATATTCTTTACTGATAATACATAATCCCCTCTTTTATGCTTTGTAGTCTGAAGCATTACACTCATCATGTGTACATCCAGTTTAGCACTGAGAACAGATATACCATTATTAATCATGTAATTATCTTTATTTTCAGCAGTTTCATAATGTATAGGCTCAGTAAAAATCACTTCAACAATTTGTTCATTGCGGACTTTCGCATTACTAATTTTAGGAGGGGTATTATCTTCCGGTATATATTTATAACTTCTTTGATCCGGGAATTGCATAGTATTACCAGCCAGGTCTTTTAAATTATTTACTGTTATTGAATAGGTTCCGCTCAGATGTGGTGAAGTGGTTAAAGTGACATACTGTTTGGAATTTTGAACTCTGAGCTTTTTTATCTCAATGCCATTATCAATAGCATAATTCGATATATTCATTGCCGAACTTAATTCCAATGCTTCATTAAATTTTAACTCAACAGTAGCATTGCTTAAGGCTTCCGCATTTATTAGCGCAGGAGGTTGATTGTCGGTTGATTTACAAGAATATGATTTCTGGTTATCTGTTCCTATCTCATTTCCTGCTTTATCCCTTATTCCCTGAATAGTTATAGTATAATCCTCACCCAATTGATGATTCTCAGTTGTAAGATAAATAATCTTTTCAAATTTGTCAAGAGATACATTAGTCACCTTTAGTGATGGCTGTATGGAATACTGTGAAGTATCCTGATATGTTGACCCATCAATAACTTCACTAAACTTTAATATTAAGAAACTAAATCCCTGTAGATCAGCTGAGACTAATCGAGGTGCTGTGTTGTCAATTAATGGACATTCATACAACTCTGTAACTGATTCAATAGGATTATGCAAAGGTGAAGCATCAGTAACATTATCTATAGTTATTGTATAATTATCACCAGAACTATGTTCAGAAGTTGAAAGATAGACATGATTCAAGGAATCACCGGTTAAGGCAGCCCCATAGATAACAATATTCTTATCTATGGAATAATTTGAAATATTTTCTGCAGTATTACGTTCCAGAGATTCATTAAATATCAGTTCCACCATATCCAGACCATGGAGAATTACTCCGCTAAGCCGGGGAGGTAATCTGTCCGGTTCTTCATAACTATAATCTACTATAACAGGATCTATGTTATTTGATGCAATGTCCGTTACTCCTGAAATGCTTAACTGATAATTGTTACTTGAATGAGCCTGTGTATAAAGCGTAACAATCTGCTGACTTACATCCAGCATTGCTTCCTGGATGCCAAGAGATGGACTTATTGAATAATTAGTTATATCCTGAGCTGTGGTTTCATCCAAACGTTCACTAAATCGTAACTCCAGTGTCTCTTTGGTTTTAACGTTAAGTGTATCAAGATTGGGGCTGGTTGTATCAAAAACCACCTTATACGAACAGTAATCCGAAATTAATACATTAGGCGGCACAGCAATATCACTGATATTCGATACATAGACAGTGTATTCACCTGCATTATGCTCTGCAGTAGAAAGTATTACTGATTGTTGAGAGGTTTCCAAGGTGGCAGAGTTTATATCAACAGAGGGAGATATCTCATAGTTTGCAATATCTTCTGCAGATGATTTTTCCACACGTTCACTGAAATCCACAATCAATTCTGTTCTGCTCTCCTGTATCCGGGCAGCTATGACTCTGGGGGCATCTATATCACCAGAATTCATTGTATATCCAACCGTATCTGGAGACATAAAATTACCTGCAACATCTCTTAGATTGCTTATGGTCAGTGTATAATTCTCTCCTAAAGTATGGTTTTCTGTTCCGAGAAAAATCAAAGTACATGAATCATTCCTGCTTATATCATAAATATTTAATGGAGGCTTAAATTCATAATTAGAGTAATCATTTACAGTGGAAATTGATAACGGTTCACTGAATGTCAAAGAAATTAGATCTTTATCTATAATGTTATGTGCTAAAAGATACGGTGGAGTAGTATCTTCTCCATCCCAGGAATAAGCCCTTTGATTATGTTCAGAATCAATGGTATTTGAGGGAGAAGCAACGTCTTTAACCCCGGTAACTGTTAGCACATACTCTCCTAATTCATGAACAAGAGTTTTTAAATGAACTGTTTTTTCATCAGGTTGGGGTTCTGCAGATTGTACGACAATCTCGTTATTAATAGAATAATTAGATGCCATCTGAGCAGAAACAGTATCCAGTTTTTCATTGAACTCAACCACAACTAAATCATTTTTAAAGCAAAATACTGAAACTATTTCAGGGCCTTCTGTGTCTTTTACTTCAAAAGGCACTTCCGTAGAAAAATCACTTTCATTCCCGGATTCATCATAAGCAGTAACTGCAAAATAATAGGTCTGCCCGGCCACAAGATTACTTATGGAATAAAGTTCTGTATTACCTGCATTTTCAACTTTGGAATAATTTCCAGATTCTGTACCATAGTACACCTTATATCCGGCTAAGTCAGCTTCAGTATTGGAATTCCAGGAAATGACCACCGAACCAGTTGCTGCATCCCATTTTAACTGGATTTCAGTATTTGAAAAAATTGGTTTGACTATTCCTGAAAAAAGAAACAGGAAAGTTGAAAATATTAAAAATCTTGAATACTTATACGTGCAAAATTTTATCATTAAATATCCTTAATGTTTTATTAACCTATAATGTTTTTATTTATAGCAAACTGTATACCATTACATTTAAAAAATAAAGGTCTCTTTTATTGTAATAATTATAGTATGTTATATTCTAAAGCATATTTAGTGCCAAAGTTAACAAAAGGCAAAATTTACCAATAAAAAATTTAATTATTTTTTTGGAAAAAATTATTCATAACCATCTATTTTTAAAGTTATTATAAAAATCAATATAACTTGACATTATTCATCCTTATTTTTATCTTAAATAAAAACCAGGGATGTATTGTATTTTGAAGTACAAAGTTAAAATTAATTAATCTTGAAAACGTTAACGATTTTCATTATTTAATTTTACAGAATTTTGATTTCTTTTTGTTATATGTGGTGTATTTTTAACCATTCCAAAAAAAAATCAACCTGTAAAGTTTATATTAAAGGTAATCAAAATGAAAATTACTTTAGCACAGCTAAATCCTACTGTTGGAGATTTTAAAGGTAATCTGGAAAAAATAAAATCATGTCTGAAAACAGGTTCCAATGATAACTCAGATCTGATAATCCTTCCTGAATTATGTATTTCCGGGTATCCACCCGGTGATTTTCTCACCCATAATGATTTTATTCAAAAAAATCACAACGCTTTAAAATCTCTGATAAAACTTTCAGAAAAATTTCCGGATATTGCCATACTTGCTGGTACTATCAGCTCTCCTCCCAAATCTAAGGGAAATAAACTGTACAATTCAGCATATATAATTAAAAATAGTGACATCTTGTTCACATATCATAAATCCCTGCTCCCCACCTATGATGTATTTGATGAAGCACGTTACTTTCAAAGCGGTACTAAATTCAATATTTTCAAATATAAAAAAGAAGCTATTGGTATTTCTATTTGTGAAGATGCCTGGAACGAACCCACGCTTTTTGCTGATACGTACTACCCCGTAGATCCCATTGCAAAACTAAATGAGAACGGAGCAACTGTCTTTATCAATATCTCTGCCTCACCTTTCACAACTCAAAAAAGGGAAATCAGACATAAACTGTTCAAAAAACATTCCCTGAAATATCAAAAACCCTTTATATTAGTAAACCAAGTCGGAGGAAATGATGAATTGATTTTTGACGGATCAAGTATGGTACTAAACAGCTACGGCGAATTGATTGAACTACTTCCTGCTTTTAAGGAAAAAATCAAGACTATTGACCTGGGTCAAAAAACACAAAAAATTTCTTTTCCTTCCCCAAACATTACCAAATCAATACATGATGCTCTTATTCTGGGTATCCGGGACTATGTGAGTAAATGCGGGTTCTCTCAAGCAGTAATCGGACTTTCCGGCGGTATAGACTCTGCTGTTACAGCAGTTCTGGCAGTAAGAGCTCTGGGCAAGGAAAATGTCTTTGGTTTATTAATGCCATCTCAGTACTCATCGCAGAAAAGTATTGACAGCGCACTAAAACTTGCAGTTAACCTGAGTATTACCACTAAAACCATCCCTATTGTCAACATGTATAATTCTTATATACACTCTTTGAAACAGTTTTTCCAGGACTTTCCTGAAGACACAACCGAAGAAAATATTCAGGCCAGAATCCGGGGTAATATACTAATGGCTTTTTCTAATAAATTCAATTATTTAACCCTGTCAACAGGAAACAAAAGTGAACTTTCGGTTGGATATTGCACTCTGTATGGTGATATGAGCGGTGGATTAAGTGTTCTTGCTGATGTCCTGAAAACCGATGTGTACAGACTTGCAGAGTATATTAACCATACTAAAGAAATCATTCCCCATAGCTGTATTACCTCACCCCCCTCTGCAGAACTGAAACCTAACCAGAAAGATGAAGATACCCTGCCTGCCTATGATATTTTAGATAAAATTCTGAAACTGTATTTACACCAGGAGAAATCTATAAAAGAAATCATTAAATCCGGTATTGATCCTGATACAGTAAAATGGGTAATAACATCTATTAAAAAAAGTGAATACAAAAGAAGACAGGCTCCTCCGGGATTAAAGATAAGTTCCAAAGCCTTTGGTACGGGAAGACGTATACCAATTGCAGCCTGTCAGGAAATTTAATCTTTGATCTGAATGTCCCCCTACAATAACTTTGTGTACAATTGTTTAATATCAATTTTCCTTTCAATTATACTTAAAACTGGTTCAGTTTTTGCATCATTTTTTTATATAGTATACAATGTATGTACCTACAAATAAAGAAAAGGAGTAAAAAATTTATGATCCCTCTGATAAAATGTAAACAGCAGAAAATATTGCTCATTACTTTCCTCCTTTTAATCATACCTGTTATTATACGGGCGCAAACTATTTTTTATGTTGATAGTGCTGCTGCTGGCAACAATAATGGTTCCAACTGGACTGATGCCTACAACCATTTACAGGATGCTTTAAGCAATGCAGCCTCCGGTGATGAAATCTGGGTAGCAGAAGGTACCTATTACCCTGATGAAGGGAGTAGTCAAACTCCTGATGACCGCGAATCTACCTTTCAGTTGTCAGCTAATATAAACATTTATGGAGGCTTTAACGGCACTGAAGAGAATCTGGATCAAAGAAATATCTCTCTTTATGAAACCATTCTCAGTGGCGACCTTCAACAAGATGACCAAAGCGGTGGAGATAATAGTGATAATGCCTACCATGTAGTAACCGGAGCAACAACAACAATTGACGGTTTTACCATCACAGCTGGTAATGCAAATGGCACTGATCCCTTAAATAAAGGTGCAGGGCTGTATAATTCCTCTGCTTCTCCTGATATCTACAACTGTACTTTTGACAGAAATAATGCAGAATATGGCGGTGCCATGGCTAATTACACTTCTTCCAATCCTATAATAACTGACTGCATCTTTCAAAATAACACTGCAGTTTCTGACGGGGGAGCAATATTTAACGATAACTCCAATGCCGATTTATTCAGTTGCACTTTTGACAACAACAGTGCAAATAAGGGCGGAGCTTTATACAATGATAATTCTTCATATGAAATAACCAATTGTATATTCATAAATAACTCTGCGAATCAAGCTGGTGGAGGTGGAGCCCTATATAATCAGGGTTCTACACCTGCGTTATATAACTGCACTTTTTATAACAATACTGCTTCCGGTAACGGTGATGGAATCTACAATGATTACTCCTACCCTAAGATTATAAACTGTATTATGTGGGGTACAGATGATCAAATTAAAAATTCCAACTCCGGTCCAATTGTGACCCATAGTGACATACAGAACTATGATGAAATTTATCATTTCGGTAGTGAAGATATATGTAATATCCACGCAGATCCGCTGTTCCGGAATGCTGCTGAAGGCAATCTGTTACTTCAATCCGGCAGTCCCTGTCTGGGAACCGGTACTCCTGTAAGTGAATCAGGCCCTCCCACCACAGATAAAGACGGTCGATCCCGGCCATTGCCTGCTACTGCGGACAGTATTGATATAGGTGCCTATGAACAGTTTGACAGTGACGGCTCCCTGCCGGTGGAGCTTTTTCTCTTTTCAGCCACCTGTGAAAACGGATATGTTCTACTTTACTGGAAAACCGAAAGTGAGGTTGATCATCAGGGTTTTATTTTGGAACGAAAGGAAACTAACGGGGATTACCAGAAAATTGCTTCATATGAAACCCATGATAAACTGAAAAGTCAGGGAAACACCTCTTCCAGCACAGAGTATGAATTTTTTGATGAAAACGTCTTTCCTGGTTCAACCTATTACTACCGTCTCTCTGATGTAAGTATTCAGGGACATATTACAAAATATCCTCCTATTTCTATTACCTTGGATAATCTGCCCCTAAAAGCCAAACTGGATAATGCCTATCCCAATCCTTTCAATCCTCAAACCTACATCGGGTATCATCTGCCGGAAAAAACTCAGGTCAGGCTTACCGTTGTGGATATGCTGGGCAGGAAAGTGAAAAAACTGTACGAAAATGTGCAGAGTGCAGGAAACTATCATGTATACTGGAACGGAAAAAACAATTCAGGTCACCAATGTCCAAGTGGAGTATATATAATTCAATTGCAGACTGCAGCTATTACTAAAACTAAAAAAGTAATGCTGTTAAAATAGTATCAGATATCTATAAGTTTTTCTCATATCTAATCTAAAAATTCTATCACTTTCCCTGATGGGTAACTATTATTTGTCTACCCCCCTTTCTCTTTTTTGTTTAATTCAGTTTCTTCAACTAAAAAAAATTAAAAAAAAACTTGCATTCAGGTAATAAATTTTGTATATTAATATATAAATATCTGAATATGTGAATAAAATAAATAACGCATATTCAAATACTAACAATAAACC
>JAWODZ010000104.1:0-12377 GCA_046483025.1 bacterium | reverse complement strand
TCGGGCGGGCGAGGGTATCACGTCCACGTCCGGGACCCCGAGATACAGGAGCTCGACAGCGACGCCCGCCGGGAGATCGTCGACTACCATTCCACCTCGCCGTCTGCCGTCCGCTGTCTGCGGTCCTGTTAGACTTCTGAACGGTAACCCTCTCAAGTTCTAAAGTTCTCTCGTTCTGTTTTTTCCTTTTTCCTTTTTCCTTATTCTTTAGTCTTTGCTCTTTAGTCTTCCTCTTTTTCTTTCTTCCTTATTCCTTTTTCCTTTATCTTTAATACTTTCAACAGATCACACCTCCACCTCAATCAATTCCGGTTCCGTAATAACCCCATACGTATCCCGGGCATATCCGAATACTTTCTCCCAGTCGTCTGATGGATACCGATCTTTTAAGGTTTTTACACCTTCAGCTTTCAATTGTTTATCCAGAATATGTATTGCTGCATTATCAACTGCTAATGGATTTTCACCAATAAGAAAACCAATATCATTACATATTGGTTTCTGTTTAACATCGACACAATCACACAAAGAGGTAATATTATATAAATGAGCCACATTTACCATATTCTTCCATCTTCCATTCATTATTCCCATTAAATAATCTATCATTCTGTAAGGTATAGTATCAGTTCCCTTTTTCCAGTTATCTACTTGTGCTCCCTCCATTTCAATTGCTTCATTCGGACAGTTGGCCATACATTCAGCACATCCGATACATCGTGATTTGTCCAGTACAGGAATATATTCTTTTCCTTCCTGTAATGCGTCTTCCGGACAACTCTCAACACATTCAAAACAGCCTATACATTCATCTTCATCAAAGACCGGATAATAACTCTGGTGCATGGTCAACTTTCCTTTCCTTCCTGCCAGTCCCATGGTAATCCCCTTAACACAAAGAGCAAAATGAGCCAGACCATGCAGAGTACAATGAGGATTATGTATCACTGAACCACTGTTTAATAAACCACCTGAAATGGAGAAATCATGAAACCTCTCTGGATTATCTATGGTTACAGTATGCTGCTCCTGATCAAAACTTAAATTATCAGAATCAGATGTTTCAGGCCTATCGAGCACCACAAAAGGAATATCATTATCCCATCCGTGATCTTTTGCCAGATTAATATACTTCTTTGCCTTGGGACCATTTTCCTTGTAACCACGGGGACCCGAATAGACAACAGTAGTATCTCCAAAAGCCACCTGGTTAATCTTTTTCTTTTTTAAAAATTTTCTTATTCCTCTGGTAAATACCGGTAACATCCGAGTATTGCATGATGGCTCCCCTATATGGACTTTAATCATTACCGGGGGAGCAAGTTCAAAATTCTTTAAACTAAGGAGGACTTCGTAAATCTTATCATTAAATTTCTCCTGTTGATCAGAATCATTTATATTGAACAATGAATTTCCGGGTTTAATAAAATAAACCTGGGATTTTATTTTCTTTTTTGATTTATATTGTAAAAAATCAGGAATATGAAAATTATTTTTTTCTTTTTCTGCCATTATTATTAAAGCCTTCTCTCTTTAACTAATCCCGGAATCCCCTGAGAGTGATATATTTTTTCTGCTTCATCTGCAGGACAAATTTTATTTTTTATACGCTCCTTTAAGGGCTCCAGATATTTCTCCTCTCCCAAACCACGCTGCTTGAGTCCCTTTTCTGAAATACTAAGCAATTCCCGGGCAAATTTAATAATCGGGATAGGACTGTTCTTAGCCTGCATAGCCTTCTTACAAGCCGCAATTCTGGTCTCTCTGATATGTTTCCAGTTATGTGCTTTTACCACTTCTTCTGCCTCATTTAAAGCTGAAATAATCCCCAAACTTAAAGCAGCAATGACATGCAGATCTTCCGGGGGCTGCTGATCATTCATTCGATTTTCCAGAGTATAATATCTGGATATTCTGGCATTATACCAGTAAAAGGTAGAATGCTGATCAATATCTTCTTTTTCAGGAGTAAGAGGTACTTTTTCTCCTTCTGCGGTGATACCGTGTGGTTTTTCACTATCTTTATAATATTCCTTGAAAGTATCATAATGATACATGCCAATTGGAACACCATCCCTTTCTACATATACCGGTGACATCTCTGCGACAGTACGAATATAATCATCTAAATTTTTGAATTTCTTAGGAGGAATACCGTAACGGGATTCTTCCGGATCCCACCAGTCCCAAAACCGCTCTCCCACACATCTATATTCTTTATCCAGACACCCCTTCCAAATATTGGAATTAGCAGTTAAAGCAAGTTGTGCTCCGGAAAATCCATTAAATATATTCACTGCCTTTACAGCTTCCTTCATGGATACATCAAGATGAACCTGAGAAGAAGCTGAAACCGTAAAAAGATGGACATCATCTCCGTCTTCCGGTGGTATATAGTTGTTAGCACCAAATATTTTATCCCAGAATATATTTCTGGCTTTATCCATCTTCAGCATTTTACTTGGAGGGGTTACGGGATGTATTCCATATCCTAAGAAATAATTACCAGTCTGATCAGAAAATTCTTTTAACTGTTTTCGTAGATTCACAATCATGTTAATTAATTCATGAATATCAGCTACATGAGCAAGAGAAAATTCAACTTTACAGTAACCGGTTTCACAGGACGCCAATGTATCATTCAGTGGCCCTGGCTTTACTGCTCCCACAACTTCTTTTGAAACAGGGTCTTTATTAATGTTCCATCCCTTTTCATTAAGAAATTTCCACAACTCTTTAATTGATTCCTTTCCGACTGCTGCTCCCTTATCATTAACTACCGGAAACTTAAGTTCAGCACCTATTCTTCGCTGAGAAGTACGTTTTGCTTCCGCCTCTTTAAATCCATTTTTAAAATGTTTTATGATGTCATCCATTGATTCTCATCTCCCATTATCTGTCCGTTTCCCCTGAGTATAAACTTATAGCTCGTCAGTTCGTTAAGACCCATTGGACCTCTGGCATGCAGTTTATCTGTTGAAATTCCAATTTCTGCCCCCATACCCAGTGATTCTCCGTCACAATACATGGTTGAACTGTTTACCAAAACCACTGAAGAATCAACTGCAGATAAAAAATACTGAGCATCTGTATAATTATCAGTAACTATAGCATCAGTATGTCCTGAACCATAATTGTTAATATGCTCAGCAGCTTCACGAACATCCTGAACAAGTTTCAAAGAATAAATGGTATCCAGATATTCGGTAGCATAATCATCTGGTTTGGCAGGAATTGCTTTTGAAGTCAGTTTAAGGGTTTCAGAACAGCCTCGAACCTCAATATTATTTTTTTGAAGTATCTCAACTAAATCCGGTATCAGTTTTTTTTGAGATTGATCAATTAATAGTGATTCAGCTGCATTACACACTCCCGGCATCAGTAATTTAGAATCAAGTATGATATTGACTGCCTTTTGCTTATCAGCCTCTCTTCCAATGTAAACATGGCAGTTCCCTTCAAAATGTTTTATAACCGGAATTTCTGACTGTCGGCATACAGTTCTTATCAGCTTTTTGCCGCCTCGTGGTATAACCAGATCAATTAAATCTCTTCTGGTAAGAAGATCTGAGACCTCTTCATGACTCAGGGTGACTACCTGAACCGCATCTGCAGATATTCCGCTCTTTTGCAAAGATTCTTCCCACAGTTTCGATAAAATGTCAAGACAGTTTTCAGCTTCTGAACCGCCTTTGAGAATTATTGCATTTCCTGATTTAAGAGCAAAACTGCCGGCATTGACAGTAACATGGGGTCTGGCCTCATAAATCATAAGTATCACTCCTATGGGAACCCGCATTCTGCCATAGGTAATACCATTCTCCATCACTCCCATCTTTTCCATCTTACCTACCGGATCCGGGAGCTGAGCAATTTTTTGAAGAGAAATTATTCTTGATTTGATTTTTGATTTATCAAAAATCAATCGATTTACATGTGCTCTGGGCAGTCCTTTTTTTTCTGCATTCTCTAAATCTTTTTTATTTGCTTCAACCACGTCATCCTGATAATGATCGAGCAAATTAGCAAGTGTTTTAAGGGCTTTATTTTTTTTTACAGTGGAAAGTTCAGCTAACTGCATGCTTACATCTCGTGCTTTAGCAGCAATGCTCAAAGTGCTGTTATGTATTTCTTCACTTGAATCCATTATTCTGATTTCCCCCTTTTCTTCTTTTTGAATAATCCCTTTCTGGTTGCTCTGGTATAACTCCGGCAATATCTGTCCCGGCCGTCTATAAGCTGTCCCAAAAGAATTGCTCTTCTGGTGCTCTTTTTGGTGGGATCACAGATGGCAGAATCCAAACCATGTGAAATGGCAGCCAGTAACAAAGCATTGTTGATTTGTGCCCGGTGTGGAAGACCAAAAGAAATATTTGAAACTCCCATGGTTGTCCTGGATTCTGGAAATTCATTTTTTATAGCATGCAATGTATCAATAGTAAGCTTTCCATAAGTATGATTGGAGGAAATTGGTATAACCAGGGGATCAAAAAATAAATTCTCAGGCTTGACACCAGCTTTTTCCCCTGCTGTAAATATTCGTCTGCAATTTTCTACTCTTTCCTCTACCGTCTGCGGAATCGACTCACCACTCATGGACAGTGCAATAATCGGTGAATTATACTCCGCAGCAACCGGAATGAGCTCTTTTAGCAAAGCAGCATCATTCTTCAACGAATTCAGCATCCATTCCCTCTTACCTTCCAGGTATTCAGCAGATTTTTTGATAATAGCAGTATCAGCAGAATCAATACTTAAAGGTTTTTCCGTAGTTTGAAGAGCAATATCAATCAGCCAGAGCATATCATTGATTTCTCTTTTCTGATCACCTGCACCGGTACCGGCATTGAGATCAATAAAATGAGCCCCTGCCTCATCTTGTTTTGTTATCTGCTTAACAATCGCATCCCGATCCTTGGACAGGATTGCCTTGGCAATGGATTTTCTGGTGGCATTGATTTTTTCACCAATTATTATCATTTATTTACTCCATATAATTATTTGAATTTTATTAATCAATTATAAATATATAATTCTTATAAAATTTTGTTTATTAAAAATCTCAAGCTGAATTTATAATCAATATTATTAAAAATTTAAACAACATGGGACTTAAAGGGGTTTAAATCAAGTACCTTTGATTCTACTATAGCGGCTTTACTTGAATATTAGGATACTTATGCAACAGACTTTCTTCCAACTCTTTTTCCAGGAAAATAGGTGGTTTCTCTTTAAGAATGCTAACTACTCTTTCCCGTGCTTTCCTGTCTGTGGTTTTACTTCCTTTAGACTCCCAGGTATCCCGGGACTGGCGATCACTCAGATGGGGAGTAAAATGTTCATGGTTCATATATCTTCTAGTATGCCGTTCTGCAATAAAATTTCCGCCAGGTCCTGCATGTTTAATAACATCATAAGCTAAAGTATCTTTATCAACCTGAATACCGCGTGCAGCCCGCAATACCATCCCGATTATTTCATTATCCAATATCAACTTCTCCTTACTTACAGCAGTTGCAAATTCCATAAGACCGGCAGCATCATGAACAAGATCTCCCCCGCACAGCCCTAATAAAAGATTATTAATAGCAGATTCATATCCACACTGGGCATCCAGGGTTTTGGAATCACTGATTCCAGCAGTTGAGTAGTAAGGAAATCCATAAAATCTGGCCAATTGTGCCGTAGCTGCGTTGATCATCCCGCTTTCAACCGGACCGCCTAAGTACCTCACATCATGAAGATTGACTGCAGTAGCCACGCTTCCGTAAATCACCGGTGCTCCTGGATTGGCCAGCTGAGTGGTCATCATATTAATCAGTCCGTCACAATTCTGAATCACCAGAGTTCCTGCCAGCGTAACCGGTGCAGTAGCACCACAAAGAGGCTCAACCGGAACCGCTGTTGGTATACCCTTCCTTGCACATTGAATCATAAATTTGCCATATTTACTATCCACTCTCAAAGGACTTATACCACAGGTTATCATTGATATAAACGGTCTTTCCCGTAAAGCTTCAGCGCTCCCGGCAATCTTTTCTGCCATCTCGATCACATGATCAATCCCCTGAGAAGTATACACTCCTCCCATAATATGCTTTGAGGTATTCTGTAATCCGGCAAAAAAACGGTTAATATCTACATTCTCTACCGGAATTTCATTAGGATACGTTGGCAGGAGCATAAAGTGTACATTTTTTAAATGATCCACAATCCTCACTATTTCAACCAGATCCTCAATGTTAGCTCGTCTTTTTTTCTGGGTCTGATAATCCAAAACATTCAATGCAGTCCCCCCTGTCCCAAAATAGACATTTCCGGCTCCAAGAACTATATCATGTTTTGGATCTCGACCACAGAGTGTAATCTGAGAAGGAACAGTAGCAAGTAAATTCTTAACTTTTGATTCATTTATTTTAACTACCCTGGTTTCAGGATCAACCATACAGCCTGCTTTCTTAAACATATCAAATGCTTCCGGTTCCTGAACTTCAAAACCTGTTTCTTCTAAAACCTGCATGGATGTCTCATGTATCTGTTGGAGTTCATCATGAGAAAGGGGATGATACTGCCAGCGTGGTCGGGAAGAATTCTCTTCTTTGATAATTTTACAATTTGATTTATTTTTATTCATTACTCAGATTGCTTTCTATTACATTATTGTTTTCTGTGTCTGCATTCAGTTTTTGGACAACCGGAACAGATATTTTCAGGAACAGAAACTTGATCTTCAGAACCAATTCCTATAAGTCCGGAAATAGATTTTTGGGGGGACATAAAATAGGAATCGGATAATTCTACTTCAACCTTATCCGAAGGTAATGCCTGAAACAACTTCTTCTGCTCATGAATAGGCCAGCCATAAAATCCCGGGCTGTAGCGTAAGGTTTTTTCCTCTTTACCGGTATAATTTTTATCAATAAAATCCTTAACATATTCCGCAGATGACTCTATTGCCAAGGAAGCTGCAGCATCCAGGATAAATCCATAATATGGTTGTTTTTCAAAGGCAGCATCAATTATTCCATCCACTTCTTTTCCCAGGGTTACCAGAAAAATAACTACTTTCTTACAGGGGTTAATAATTTTTGCCAGGGTTCTGCTTTTAAAAAATGCTTCTTTACCAATGGACACTACTTCCATATCTGTTTCAGCTGATAAAATTCGGAACACAGCCTTGGGACGGGCTTTCTTATGTATATCCTCTATAGCTTTATCAATTTGTTTTCTTACTCGTGCTGAGAGAGCTTTAGTTTTTTTTACCCGGCCTAATTTATTTAATAAAGGCTTTTGGGAAATACGTAAGGGGATATGATCAATTTCTCTTGGACTCACTCCGAACACCTCCTATTTTTCAAATGTATTAATCTTGATCTACAGATGTCTTTTTTATTTCCCTGGGACCGATAACATTAACAATTTTTTCTAAAGCAGCATAAATTCCAAAAATTTCAGTTGCGGTTAAATCTGCCAGTCCTTTTATAAGTTTTTCTTCAATCGGATCTGCCAATTTATTATGTACATTTCTCCCCTTGTCAGTCAGTTTTATTAAAATAGTTCTTCGGTCTGACATTTTCGGCACCCTTTTAACCATCTCCTGTTCTTCCAATCGATCAATTATACCAGTAATATTTGCAGGGGTCACGTTCAGGTAACGGCTGATATCTGCAGAAGAGAGCGACTTATCCGAAGCATATATGGCTTTAATTACCAAGCTCTGGGGACCGGTTACACCAAATCGTTTATACATTAACTTTGAATCAAGGCTTATTAAGCTTACAATACGACGAATTGCCCATACTATATCCTTTACACTATTTTGCAGCTCATTATTCATTATAATTTTAACCTTATATTTTCTTAACTGTAATAATATAAACATTTAAACTTTAATTGTCAAGGGTTAAATTATTTAAATTTAAATATTATAGGTTTTAATTATTTATACTTTAATGATTTTCTTTAAACTAAAATTATTATATTTCATTAATGAAATTTTCAATCCTTGGAAAGAATAATAATTCTTTTTATATTATCATTAATAGTGTTATATATTACTATTAGTTCTTAATTTTATTTTCTATTAAACCAAGGAGATATCGATGAAAAAAATCTTAATAACGTGTATTTCACTGCTTTTTCTTTTAGCATGCACACAAAAACAAACATCTTATACAATTACCGGACAATTAGACGGTATCGATACTGGTAAAATAAAACTGCAGAAAAGGAGTGAAGGAAAATTTGTTACCATTGATTCAACCCACATTGAACAGGGAAATTTTACTTTTACCGGCAACATTAATTCTCCGGAAATGTTCTTTCTTAAAATCAGTGATAGAGAACAGCCTATAAATTTCTTTGCAGAAGCTTCTGAAATTTTAATAAAAGGTCATATTGATAGTCTTAATAATATATATATCACTGGCTCCAAAACTCAGAATATACTGAATACTGCCGGGTACCAGCTTAGAAGTTTTGCTGAGGAACAGCAGGAATTATATAAACAATATCAGAAAGCCAGGGAAAGCGGGGATGAAGCATCAATGACTGATATAAGTGAAAAATGGAACCAGATGTATATTGAAAGAAATGAGAAAATCAAAGAAATAGTAGCTGAAAACAGCTCAAATGTTGTGGGACCTTATCTGGTTTTAGAAAATCTTCTTCATGTCCTGAGCTTTGAAGAATTAAAATCTATTACTGATAATTTTGATGCTTCAATTAAAGATTCAAAATATGTAAAAAAGCTGGAAGAGAGAGTAGAAACTCTCTCTAAAGTACAGAGTGGAAAAACTGCTCCGGACTTCACTCTAAATACTCCGGAAGGAGACCCTCTGTCCCTTTCTTCTTTACAAGGAAAATATCTGCTCATTGATTTCTGGGCAAGCTGGTGTGCGCCCTGCAGACAGGAAAATCCCAATGTAGTAAAACTTTATAATGATTATAAAGATAGAAAATTCACGATCCTGGGAGTTTCACTGGATACTGAAAAAGAAAACTGGACTAAGGCTATTGAAGATGACGGACTTACCTGGCATCATGTATCTGACCTGCAGGGATGGGACAATGCAGCAGCGGATCTCTACGGTGTACGATCCATTCCCCATACCGTACTTCTTGATCCGGAACAGAAAATCATTGACAAAAACCTCCGTGGTGAGGAACTTCGCAATAAGCTCAGTGAGCTGCTAAATTAAATATTCAGCTTCAGTTTATACATAACCTCCCGAAAGTTTGAAACTTTCGGGAGGTTATTATTTGGACTTGACCATTTTCGAAAAAAACCAAGCTATAATAGATTTAAGAACACCGATTAACGATATCAGATTTGAGAAGTTAAAAACTAATAGCAGAAAATCATGTATAGTTGCAAAAACAGATCGAAAATCATAAATCGTTAATCCGTGTTCTGAGATCAAAAACGATATCCCCTCCAATTATTTTTGTCTCCAAAACCCCGGGTGTCCGTTTCTCAGTATCCCGAGTGTTCTTATAAAAGCATTATGTACAGAACAAACCAACCGGTGGTTAGTAAATACCAAAAATTAGCCATAGATTAACACGGATTCACACGGATATAATTACTATTGTATTCTGTGTTCAATCAGTGTTCACCCCGTAAGATATTTTAAGACAGTATCAAGATTTATATTGAGAAATAAGTTTATCCAACGGGGTAAATCCGTGGCTTAACTCGATTGCGATATCGATTCCGATCCCGAATGCCGACAGGAACAAAATGGCTACGATGAATTCTTTTTCCCTGTCATCCTCGAATTTCTCTGTCGGGGATCCACACTGAAATCTCTCCTCTGGATTCCTGCCTGCACGGAAATGTACCGGCATGACTGTAGGATCAGTGATAAAACCCAGGCTATACTCCATTATACATAACCAACACTATTTCCTCTCCCTTGAGGGAGAGGACTAAGGAGAGGGTGTAAAAAAAACCAAAATCTCGGGGTGTCCGTTTCTCAGGGTCCCGGGTGTTGAAGTTATAAATCAACTACTGATTTACAAAAATTCTTATGGAAATAGATTAATATTATATTGTGTAACCAGACCTCAAAGGTCTGCCAGACATTTGAGATCTTTTGTACTATCAATCCGTGTAAATCCGTGGCTTTTCTCGATTGCGATACCGATACCGAATTCGAATTCCGAAGAATATATAAAACAGGAACAAATACCCATTTCCCTGTCATCCCCGAATGCTTTTATCGGGGATCCACTCTACCGAAAAAAATAAATATAATATTTAAAATTTGTTTGATAATTTAATTATTCTTATTAAATTATTGTTATAAATAAACAATATTAAAATGAAACTCACTATAAGAAATAAAATATTATTTGGATACAGCCTGATTATTATACTATTATTAATAGTTATTTTCTGGTCATTTAATAGTATATACAGGCTTGGAAATGCAAGTAACCAGATTCTGAAAGAAAACTATAAGAGTATACTTGCTGCTGAGAATATGATTGATGCTATTGAGAGACAGGATAGTGGTATACTACTACTTATTATGAATTATACTGAAGAAGGATTAAATCAGTTTCGGGAAAATGAAGTGCAATTTCTCGAATCATTAGGCAGAGCAAAAGATAATATAACCATTCCGGGTGAGGAAGATATTATTAGTACTATTGATTCAACTTATAATATATACATCACCGCATGCTTAGATTTATCAATTTTTTATAAAACTGATAAAGAAAAAACAGGTCCATATTACCATGAAAATATTCTTCCCATATTCCGTACTGTAAGAAATACATGTACTCAATTACGTGAATTAAATCATCAAACAATGTTTAAGGCGAGTGATAACACTATGGAACTGGCAACTAATTCTATGTTATCTGTAGCGGTCATTGGTTTTATTACAGTAGGATTAGGTATTTTTATCAGTACTTTTTTATCAAGCTTAATTGTACGTCCTATTCACAGACTGGTCAATGCCACAAAAAATGTTGGTGAGGGGAATTACGATGTACGTTTAGATGAAACAGCAACCGACGAACTTGGAGAACTAGCGCATGAGTACAATACAATGACTGAGAAATTGAAAAAATACAGAGAAATGAATATTTCCCAAATCGTTGCAGAAAAACGTAAAAGTGAAGCAATTTTACAAAATATCGATGATGGTATTATCCTTATCAGTTCTGATTATAAAATATCCGGAATCAATCGGACTGCAACTAAATTTTTGAATGCTGATTCCGGAGAAATTCTCGATCATCATTTTCTGGAAGTCATAAAGAATGAAAATCTGTTTGATTATATAAAAAAAGCCAATAAAACAGGAAAAATACCAAAAATTGAATCAGGAAAGAACATCATCAGTTTGAGAAATAAAAACTCTGAGTTATATTTGCAATTTTCAATTATCCCTATTCATGATAAAACAGGCCCTATTCTCAGTACCATTTTATTGCTTCGTGATGTAACCCAACTCAAAAAGGTAGATCGTTTAAAAAGTGAATTCGTTATGTCTGCATCTCATGAACTGCGTACACCCTTGACAAGTATAAGCATGAGTATTGGTCTTCTTCAAGAAAAAACTTTAAATAAATTAAAGAAAAATGAAAAAGAACTTCTCTCAGCAGCATATGAAGAGGTTGAACGTTTGAAAGCTCTGGTGAACAACCTGCTGGATTTATCAAAGATTGAAGCCGGGAAAATGGAGATGGAATTTGAAAAAATATCTGTTAAAGTGATATTTGAAAAAGCAATTTCGGTTATGAAAACTCAGGTTGATGATAAAAATATCAAACTTGCTTCTGATGTACCTGATGATCTACATTATGTAAAAGCAGATTTAAATAAAATAACCTGGGTATTAATCAACCTTATTTCCAATGCCATTCGCTACACTGAATCTGGTGGTGAAATCAATCTGTTTGCCAGACATTTTGGCAACAATATTCATATTTCTGTAAAGGATAATGGAGCTGGAATTCCCCTTGAATATCAAACAAAAATTTTTGAAAAGTTTGTACAGGTTGAAGATGGCAATGAAACAAAGGGGAGCGGATTGGGTCTTTCGATATGTAAAGAAATCTTAAAAGCACATGGAGGCACAATCTGGGTAGAATCTGAAACAGGGAAAGGAAGTACATTCACTTTTACTCTTCCGTGTATTTAATTTTAATATTATAAGAGGGTAGGATATTATGGAACAAAAAAATGTATTAATCGTTGATGATGAAAAAAATATTCGTCTGACATTAAGTCAGGCCATTGATTCAATTGGTATGAATGCTGACAGTGCCATGAATGGAGAAGAGGCTTTGGAAAAGATAAAAAAAGAAGAATATAGTTTGATTCTTCTTGATTTAAAAATGCCGGGTATGAATGGTAT
>JAWODZ010000042.1:0-4059 GCA_046483025.1 bacterium | reverse complement strand
TTCTCCGGATCACCGGTAAAAGGTCCCATGGTCATTAATCCCTTAACCCTGAGGTTTTCGAATGAAGAGATTCTTTTCAGAAACTGCTCTACTTCCTCCGGTACAATTCCGTATTTTTGCGGCTCTCTGCCGCTGTTTACTTCAATGAGAACATCCATGCATTTATTTTCATTACCGCAGCGTTTATTGATCTCTCCGGCCAGACGAAGTGAATCCAAGGTTTCGATCATATCGAATATTTCAATTGCTTTTTTGACTTTGTTTCTCTGGAGATGTCCGATAAAATGAAAAGGTACTGGCTTTCCGATCTTTTCAATAACTCTTTCTGCTTCCTGATAATAATTTTCCCCCACAATATGAACACCTGCACTTGCAGCCCTCTGTACCTGATCTGCAGTACGGGTTTTAGCTGCTGCTTCCAGCAGTACAGTATCTGGAATTTCCTGTAAAATTGTTTTTACATTTTCTTCTATCATAGCAGTTCTTTCTATAAATTATTATGTAAATTTTTCATTACTTCAATATAGTACAGTAGATGCTTTTTTTCAAGGTGAGGCGGTATTTTTTTCAGATAAAAAAAATTCTGTATACTAAAGAAAGCAGACCGACTCTGACGGATGACTAGTAATATAATTCTCCCCAGGCCTGTCTTTTATTTCTTGAATTTATGTTGTTTTATAGTTAATTTAATGGTTAAAATTAAAAAACTTTTCCAGAAAAACATTTAAACAATGTTTTTCTCGGGCTTATTAATAGAAGCAAGAAAGGATGATTTATGAAAACAGAACTTTTCGATAGCATTTCACAAAAAGGCCGTGATTTTCTGAGAGTACGATATCCACTGATTTGCGGCGCTATGACCTGGGTAAGTGATCCTAAGCTGGTTGCAGCAGTAAGCAATGCTGGTGGATTTGCCTGTCTGGCTGGTGGAAATACTCCTCCTGAAATTTTAGAAAAACAAATCCAAGAGACCCGAGAACTGACGGATAAACCCTTTGGAGTAAATCTGATTACTATAGCACCTGCCTATAAAGATCATCTAAAACTGGCCAGGAAACTCAAGCTCCCTTTTATTATTTTTGCCGGCAGCTTCCCCAAACAATCCGAAGTAAAATATGCCAAAGAAACTGGTGCTAAGATACTCTGTTTTGCCTCCACTGAATCCATAGCTAATCGTATGATCAAGTTCGGAGCAGATGCTTTGATCCTGGAAGGTATGGAAGCCGGTGGTCATGTAGGGCATGTAACCCTTACCATTCTGCTGCAGCAGGTACTGTTCAGAATGATAGATATACCGGTTTTTGTTGCTGGCGGGATTGCTACCGGAAGAATGTGTGCTCATATGCTTCTTATGGGAGCAGCCGGCATACAGATCGGGACACGATTTGCCATGGCCAAAGAGAGCTGTGCACACGAAAAGTTCAAAGAGGCATTTATCAAGGCAAAAGCGCGGAATGCTGTATCCACTCCCCAGTTTGACAGCCGTCTGCCGGTTGTTGCTGTGAGAGCACTTCGAAACTGCAGTACCGATGATTTCAGCCGTCTGCAGATGGAACTAATAAGCCAGCTGGATAAAGGAACCATTCACCGGTCAGAGGCCCAGGAAGAAGTGGAAAAATTCTGGATGGGTCGTTTACGCGATGCAGTTGTTGATGGTGACGTAGATCACGGATCCCTTATGGCAGGACAGTCTGTGGGATTAGTAGATAATATTTTATCAGTCCGGGAAATTATAGACGAACTGGTCACTGATGCAGAAAATGAACTGAAGCGGGTACGGGAATGGATTTGTTGAGATGTGGGGATCGCAATTTCAAGGTTATTTAAAAAAATAAAACCACAGGTTTTAACGCTCGGCGAGGTGTTCTTCACCTCGCCGATATATCGAAAAAAACAACAAACTTACTAAATGAATAGAAAAATATATTTTATTACATCAACAATTAAAGATTGAATTTACATCTGTCCAATCTGAACCATCATAATATTTCACTGTTAAAGCACCACCATCAGCTGAAGCTACATTCCCATCTCCAGATAAAAATTTAATTCTGGAAAAGGTGGTCTTCTGCCCGACATATATCTTGTCTCCAGTATCAGCAAAAAATGCTCCGGTAGTGGTAGCATTATCACTATAGGCTTCACTGGTCTTATCTGTGAATGTCGGACCAGTAGCATCATATACCTCACAACTCATATTCGCTTCTGCTTCTCCGGCAACTATTTCCGATCCATCATATATTCTTAATTTTCCTGATCGTCCTGTAAATATCCTTGCCATTGTTATTACCTCCTACTTCTATAATTAAGCATCTGTATCGTAACAAGCATTCCCCTTTAGCAGAAATAACATAACTCCTACTCCGGTTGCTGTATCTATACCAGAGGAAACTTGAAATCCAAATTCAGTAACCAAATCATTTAAATGCTCCGCCCCAGCCAACGCTATCCTTACGTCTGAAATTAATTTATTCAATTCACTCCATGTATCACTGCTATGCTTTGCATACCCCCAGACTTCCAAAGAGTACGGGTACTCAAATTCACCTCTTCTTACTCCCTCAGATGTAGCTATTCTTTGCTCTCCCATACACAGGATTGGTCTTCCTCTGTCCGGAGCAACCTCACTGGGCATTTTAAACTTTTCATATATCTGACTGTCTTGTATATTGAAGTTATAATTCCCAGAACCGTTAATACCTTTTAATTGCACTATCACTCTATCATATATGTTTTTCTCTATATTAGCTACGCCCATTTTATCTTTCCTTAATTAAGTTTTAAATAATCTTAATCCTGCTTTTTCAAATAATTTCTCTGTATAACTGACTGACTCTTCATCCTCTACCCCCATCTTTAACCATGGTTTTGCTCTGAATTTCAATGTATAACTGACTGAACCTCCCCCCTTTGTTCCTCTTGAAACTGAAAACACCCCTCCTTTATGATGCATACGCATATACCAGACGTTAGAACCTATTTCCCCTACCACTTCAGCCTTACTTTGTTTTGTAATATTATAATGTACGCTTGCTCTTCCCCTACCTGTCTGTACATGGAGAACTCCAGGGTTTGCAGAATATGCCTTTCCAGCGATTGTTACTCCACCGGCAGATTTTGTCAGGTATTTGGTAGTAATAATTCTTCTCATTCTTTCCAAGGCTTTTACCATTAACTTCCCAAACAACCTCGGCATATCATCAATATTATCATTGAACTGTCTATACCATTTTTCCCAGTTTGCCGGGGTCCATTTATCACTTCCTTCTGGAATCACCTTATATTTAATCATTAGCTGGTTTCCTATGTCTTTCCACAAGCAACAGAAAATCCGGTAACATATTACCTTTTAATGTATTATAATTAGTAGTTGAAGCCCCGGCAGCCTGCGACTTTGAAGCCAGATCCCATCTCTTCTCCTTTGCTTGCTGATACCAATGACACCCCTGTCTGATTAAAACTTGCTTTAACCAACTTGGAACTATAGTATCTGAATATCCTGCATTATAGGTTATTTTTATATTCATATTTCCTTCAAAAAATGCAGCATCAGAATATACAACTCCAGTATTAGAATCATAGGTATAATCATCGGTGTCAAGTTTATCTCCTGTAGTGTACTCCCAGGTCGGGTCATCCCAAATATCAGTTATAGAATTTACTGGATAGTTATTAAGATGAAATTGTTTCTGTACTCCATTTGTACTATGATATTCAGTATGGTCTGTAGATGCCCAGGTTCTATTTGTCATTTCATCCCACAAATCCAATACAGCGGTAGCAAGTATATCCAATAATTCCTCGTGGGTGGTATCTATTTTACCCTTATCTAATTCAATCTTTAAATCTGTGTAATCTATAAAAGCCATCAATTACTCCTCTGTAATATGATATTTATCTGTACTCTCATAATAAGATTTTTCCCTCATTTTTCCTTCCGGATGGATTAATTTTTCTTCGCTTTCATATTCAAAATCTTCTACGCTCTTTACCCAAATTTCATTCCACTGATGTTTTTTGTGGAATTCCGGGTCTGGTACAAAATATCCACCTTCAGCC
>JAWODZ010000001.1:0-6466 GCA_046483025.1 bacterium | reverse complement strand
AGCCGTCGTTTATCATTATCCTTCAGCTCAGCAACAATAGCAATTTCCCGGTCATAATCAATATAACAGTAACGAATTGCCTCTTTATGATACTTCCAGCCAGTGTACAGTGACTGAAAGCGGGCATAAATAGATTCTTTGGAACAGGAGGCAAGCATTTCCATCCAGATGGGCTCATCTTCTGGTTTAATGGGTCTCAGAGTAATCGGCGTTTTGTCCCTTAATTGAGCTTTTTTAACATACTCTTCCGGATAGGGACGGAGAATCAGATGGCTGAACGGTTTTTGGGAAGAGGAAAGGGTTTTCTTGTCAATTACAATCCGGGCATCCAGTGCTACAGCATCTTTTTCAAAAACAAGCAGGGGATTGATATCAAGTTCTTTAATTTCAGGATAGTCTGCTGCCAGGTAAGAAAGACGGATCAGTATTTCAATCAGGCGGTCAATATTCACAGCCGGGCGTCCGCGGAAGCCGTTTAAAAGGGGCCAGATCTTCAGTGATTCAAGCATACGTCTGGCCAGACGTTCGTTTAAAGGCGGAAATCCCAGACTGCGGTCTTTAAACAGTTCAGCCTCAATTCCTCCCATACCAGCCATCATTACCGTTCCGAATATAGTATCTTTTTTTATACCCAGGATCAGTTCTACCGCATCTTTTTCCTGAATCATAGATTGTACTGTCACTCCTTGAATGTTGGCTTCAGGATGTGATTTACGGGCTTTCTGGATCATATTTTTATATGCATTGCTGACCATGTCTTTGTCTTTCAGGTTAAGAGCAACACCACCAGCATCGGATTTATAGGTGATATCCGGAGAATCTATCTTTAACACCACCGGAAATCCTGTGCTTTCTGCCTTTTGTACAGCTTCTTTTTCTTTTGATGCTTGAACCGGCATGGTAACCGGGATACCATATGACCGGAGGAGATGTTTGGATAGTTTTTCAGAGAGAATCGGAGTATTATCCGGAATCAGCCTAAGAAATTCATTTCTCACTTGTTCCCGGTCCAGTTTGAATTCAACCGGTATATCCTCGGGGGTTTCATAGAGGATCTCCAGATTCCTGGAATATTCAACCAGGATCATAAAAGCACGTACAGCTTTGTCAGGTGTATCATAGACCGGGATACCAGCATCATTCAGGATCTGGCAGCTCTGTTTCATACTCTTGCCTCCCATCCAGGAGGTCAGAATTGGCTTTCTGGATTTTTCTGCACATTTTATTACTTCCCGTGCTGTTCCGGAAGGATTGGTCATAGCCTGGGGAGTAATGATCATAAGCACTGCATCAACTCCGGGATCCTGCAGAACAATATCAGTCACCTTGGAAATTCGTTTTGGTCGGGCGTCTCCCAGTACATCCACCGGATTTCCATGTGACCAGGCAGGTGGCAGTTTAAGATTTAATTTTTCCAGAGTTTTCTCAGAAAGTTCAGCCAGTACACCATTGTTGGCAATAAGTGCATCTGTAGCAATCACCCCTGGTCCGCCTGCATTGGTTATAATGCAGAGCCGGGAACCACGGGGAATTTTTTTACGGCCCAT
Source organism: bacterium (assembly GCA_046483025.1). Lineage (GTDB taxonomy): Bacteria > Zhuqueibacterota > QNDG01 > QNDG01 > CAYUAG01 > CAYUAG01. The sequence goes on along the minus strand of JAWODZ010000001.1, from coordinate 4,919 downwards.
CATTTCTGTATAGTCAAAAATTTCGCCAATCTCATCAATGCGGGAAACTCCCATACGCTGAAATGCCGCATTATAGATGCCGTCTTCTGTAGCCATAGCTCCGGTATGAGAGGCTGCCACTTCTGCTGATTCTTCGAATTTACCGGATTTGTATACAATGATTGGTTTGGAACGGGCATAGGCCCTGGCTGCAGTCATAAAAGAGCGGACTCTGGTGATGGATTCTATATACAGAATAATGGAATGAGTATTTTCATCTTCACCAAAATAATCTATCAGATCTCCGAAATCAACATCAAGTGCGTTGCCGATAGATACAAAGTAGGAAAATCCGATATTTTTATCCAGAGCCCAGTCCAGAACTGATGCACACAGGGCACCGGATTGGGAGATAAAAGCAATATTTCCTTTTCGGGGAAGTCCGGTGGCAAAACTTGCATTCAGTTTAAGACCGGGGATTATGATGCCCAGACAATTAGGTCCGATAATACGCATGTGGGGGAATTTCTTTAACTCCGCAGAAATATTTTCCTCCAGTTTCTTTCCTTTTTCACCGATTTCCTTAAAACCGGCAGAGATTATGATCACTCCGTTGATATTATTCTTTCCGCATTCCCGAACCAGTTCCGGAACCTGTTCTGCTGGTGTACATATTATTCCCAGATCTGCCTGTTTCGGGATATCTTCCAGGTGATCATAGCAGGGGATACCCTGAACAGCTTCAAAGTCAGGATTGATCGGATACACAACTCCCTGAAATCCGCCGGTCACCAGATTTCTCAGTATTTTCCCTCCCACACTTTTGGGATTGCTGGTAACACCAATAAGAGCAATGCGTTTTGGTTTGAAAATTTTATCCAGTTTATGTATGTTCATGCTGGTTCTCCGTTTTAAATGACATAAGAAATTATCAATATACCAAGAGAAAAGCAAGTCATAAATATTATATTATTTAGACAGGATTAACAGGATAGATTTAGAGGGTATATGGTATAGTGTATAGGGTATATGGTATAGGGAGTATTGTACCTGTTCCGCAGGGGCTCATGCCCCCTGTGGATACTTAGAACAGATTGACGATCAACGATTAAGGATTTTAGATTTAAGAGTTTAGACACCCCTCTGTCTGCCTTTGGCAGACATCTCCCCTCAAGGGGAGAGAAGGTTATGAGCATATGTATAGTTATAAAAAGAGTATTACTGGCATAAAAGAGTGAGCTCAATGCATATCCTCCCTTGAGGGAGGACAACAGGTGGGTGTAAACGAAATGTGCCCGGCACATTTCGTTTTAATAAGTGTATTCCAGAAATAATCAATACTTATATTTATAAAAGTAGTGAATTAGAAAAAAATTCAGTTAGTTCCATTTTTAAAACATACTGTCTCTGATGGTAAGGTATATAAAACCCAATTTTATAATCTTTATGCGATTATTTCTATCGGTTATCGAGTTAATTCATTGCAGGCAGCTCATTACAAATCTTTCCTTAAAGACATATTTTAGTTATGCTTTACGATGAGATATTATTTTTCTTGACATTACAATATAAATAAATTATATTTAAATAAATTCTATGCAAAAAGTAAATTTTTATTTAAGTTATAATCATGACTGATAAATATAAAATTTTAAATGATTTAAAAAAGCATTTAAAGAAAAATTCGGGATATATGCATGATAATGGAAACTGAAGATAAAAAAACCTTGATCAGATATAGAATAGGACAAGCAGAAGAAACAATAGAGGATGTTCGGGGAAATGCAGGATTTTATTACCAGGATCAAACAGTATTTAAAAATTGATTAAAAAATCCAGTCTACAACATTATTTATAATTTCATTTTTATAAGCCTATCCTATAATTTGGTAATGACGAAGGAGAAGATATAGGTAGGCCTTTGTACACCCCTCTTCCTCGGCTGACGCCGAGGGTCTCCCCTCAAGGGGAGAGATAATGTAGCTAAAGATTACTATTGAAAAATATGATTATAATTTGTACAATAGATTAAGCATAACGCATTTCCTCCCTTGAGGGAGGATTGAGGTGGGTGTCAGTAAAGGAATTTAACAATAGTAAGGACTACCAACCATGAAAAAACGCACAATACATCATTATAATCCGACTCTGAAAGAACGAGCCCGGAAGCTGCGAAAAAACATGACCGAAGCTGAAAGGAAACTCTGGAGTTATATACGAAAAAAGCAAATTAAGGGTATTCAGTTTCTCCGCCAGCGTCCCATTGGTAATTATGTAGTTGATTTTTATGCACCGGAAGCTGATCTTATTGTAGAAGTGGATGGCGGACAGCATTATGAGAATATTGAACGTCAATTAGAAAGATAAATATAATAGTTTTTATTTGCAAAAATTAACACAATGTGTTATATTTTGCATATAATCACTATTATTAGGAGTTTAATATGGCATATAACTATCTGGAAAAATATATTAGTAGACTGCAGTCACAGGGGCGTTATCATTTCTCTCTACAGGATTTGTTAAAAGAACTTTCAAAACAAAAAAGTGCACTACACATGGGATTAAAGCGTCTTATGGATAAAGGGCGTATTGTACGAATTCGTCAGGGATTCTATGTAATAGTACCTGCAGAATACAGCCGGCAGGGTATGCTACCTGTGAATTTATTCATTCATGATTTAATGGATTGGCTTGATAAACCGTATTATGTAGGATTATTGAGTGCTGCAGCCCTACACGGAGCGGCACATCAGCAGCCCCAAAAATATCAAGTTATTATTAAAAGACCACAAATACGACCAGTACATACCAAAGATATTTATATACAGTTTGTGGTAAAAAAAGATTTTCCTATATATGGAGTCTCAGAAAAAAAAACAGATACGGGATATATATACATATCCAATCCGGTCATGACTGCTTTTGATCTGTTGCAATTTGAAAGACAATGTGGCGGTTTTCAGAGAATCGTGGAAATTATGGAAGAATTAACAGAGTCTTTTATCCAGGATGATCTAAGGGAAACTTTGAGAAATACCTGGCCCAATACTGTACTGCAGCGATTCGGTTATTTATGTACCAATATTGTCGATATACCTGATTTTACCCAACCAGTATTAAATAAATTAAAATCCAGAAAAATCTATCCTGTACCTTTATCACCTGGTGAATCCAGTAGGGCTGGTACTATTGATAAAACCTGGAAAGTCATCCTCAACATACAACCGGAGTCTTAATTTTGATACCACGGGCACATATAACTGCCTGGAGATCAGAAGCACCTTGGAAGACCAATGAACAGGTAGAACAGGATTTGGTCATATCCCGGGCCTTAATATCTATTTATTCCGATGAATATCTGAGAGAACATCTGGCTTTTCGGGGAGGAACTGCTTTGCATAAACTTTATCTGGCACCTCCGGTAAGGTATTCTGAAGATATAGATTTAGTACAGACTCAATCAAGTCCTATTGGTCCAATTTTTGATAGGATAAAAAAACAACTGTTTTTTCTTGGAGAACCAAGACGTATACAGAAAAAACGTAATAATGTTCTTCTTTTTCGGTTTAATTCAGAAATACCACCAATTGTACCACTTCGTCTGAAAGTTGAAATCAATTGCCGTGAACACTTTGCAGTATTAGGTGTGGAAAATAAAACCTTTCGGATGGTAAATCGCTGGTTTACTGGTGAAGCTGAAATAACTACCTACCATTTGGAGGAACTTTTAGGGTCTAAGTTACGTGCCCTTTATCAGCGGAAACAGGGTCGAGATCTTTTTGATTTATGGTATGCATTAACACATGCCAAAACTAATCATAATCAGATTATATCATCATTTCATCGTTTTATGAAAGCATCAAATGCTATTGTTACACGTGAGGAGTTCGAAAATAATCTTCAGCAAAAAATGAAGGATTCACAGTTTTTAACCGATACGTCAGCTTTATTAAGAACAGATGTTTTGTTTGATTATCAAGGTGCGTTTAAACTGGTAATGAATAAACTTATTTCAAAACTTGAATGATATTTTTCGCTTGTGACAAACTTTCAAAGGGAGAGATGATATAATACAAATTTATCGTTGAATAAAAAATGGAATATGCTTTTAGAATAAAATGGGAGCAAAGCAAGTCCTCCCTTGAGGGCCTGTCCTGAGGCATGAAATGCCGAAGGAGAGGATTTAGGAGGGTGTAATTACACCCCTCTGTCTGCCTGTGGCAGACATCTCCCCTCAAGGGGAGAGAAGGTGTAAATCGAAAGAATAGTAAAATTTTTAACCATGAAAAAACGCACAATACATCATTATAATCCAGCTCTGAAAGAACGAGCCAGGAAGCTGCGAAAAAACATGACCGAAGCTGAAAGGAAACTCTGGAGCCATATACGAAAAAAGCAGATTAAGGATATTCAGTTCCTCCGTCAGCGTCCTATTGGTAATTATGTAGTTGATTTCTATGCACCGGAAGTCGAACTCGTTGTGGAAGTAGATGGGGGGCAGCATTATCAGGGAGAAGAAAAGGAATATGACCAGAAAAGAGATGATTATTTGCAGGGATTAGGTATTAGGATTCTCAGATTTTCAAATAAGGAAGTGTTGGAGAATGTTGGGGGTATTGTGGGGGAGATTGAGAAAGTTATTTGACACCCCTCTGTGAGAGAGACACCCCTCTGTCTGCCTGCGGCAGACATCTCCCCTCAAGGGGAGAAAGAGCGTTATACATGTCCGTTGTCGTAAAAAGAATTTGAAAGGCTTAAAGGAAAGAGTCGGCTGAGCACAAGTCCTCCCTCGAGGGAGGAATACAGGTGGGTGTTTTATATCTCACCTCAAGGGGAGAAAGAGCGTTACGCATGTGTCCCAGTTGCGTCGTCGCTGCCTCAATGAGAGCCGAGAGACCGCTGTGCAAAGGCATTTTTCTATCAGGTTCACTGAGAGC
>JAWODZ010000134.1:0-2691 GCA_046483025.1 bacterium | reverse complement strand
AAAAACATAAAGATACAAAATCCGGGTTAAATCCCATTTGTGGTCTGCAGTTCATTAATTGATAATTAACTTTTCATATTGTACCAGTGAATCATAATCGTCCAGGGAGTTTTTGAGGCCTGAAATATATGATCTGAATTTCTTCGGATCACATTTTCCTGATCCCAGCAAGGCAAAACTATCGTCCAGGTCTCTCTCCCTTCCAAGATTCAGTTTCATTATAGCCAGCAATTCTGGTTGAATGATATTTATCTTGTATGAGCCTATGATGGCATCTTCCGGATTGCCCAGTATTAATGCATTTAATTCCGTATTCCCTTTCATATCATCCAGGTAATCGGTATTATATTTCTCCACAGTAATGCCAGGATCATCTTCAGATCCAACATATAAGGGTTTGTATTTGGTATTGTTTTCAGACAGCTTTGCCGTTACAGAATCCAGGTGGTGGACCAGAAAGTCGAGGTCAGGTGTTAGTTCCCTGTCTCCGCTTAAATAATAGACCACGGCTGTCCCCCCGACGAGCACGGCATCAGGAATGTTTTGAACTGTCCAATCAAGGCCTCTGTCAAGAGCAGTTACCTGTTCTTCCGAAAGCAGGCAGAGCTTTTCATACAGGTTAACTGATGTATGGTTTTCTTTGAGGAGGAGTCTGTTCATTTTTGTAGGTTTACCTGTTTTTCCATCTGATACGTATCTTACCTGTAACTTCAAATATCATTGTCCTTTCACATTCCGGGCAACTATTTTACATACAATTGTATCAATTGTTTCTTCATCCAGGTACGGATAAAAAACTTTCTTCCACATTTCCGTGTTCCATTTAAGTTCATCCCATAACCATTTGCGACTGAACTTTTTTATAAGGGATATACTCCATGGCAGCCCTTCGTTATAAGTAAGGTCATGCCAGAATATCCTGTCTGAATATTTCTGAATCATTTTTTCAGACCAGGGCAGTTCCGGGTTATATGAAAGACCGGTATGAATTATTTGATATACTATTCCTGGTGGATCATATTCACCTGGATGGTCTGTTGATACTATTCTCTCAGAATGCCCCCATTCCCATTTGTCAATGAAACGGTCAATCAGTGCTTCAGTCCATGGTACACATCTGTCATTGCTTAACTGCTCCCAGTCAGGGTTTTCAAATTTTTCCTCCATTTCTTTCCGGGTGTATTTCAGGTTATATTCTGAATCTGATAATGACCAGGAAGGGCTAAGAATTTCTTCTTTCTTTTTTTCAGGGTCTTCTTTTTTCTTCGCAAGCCAGAATTCATGGTTCTCGTTTCTGTATCTTTCTTTGTTGAAGCGGTCAGAAGTCCAGTCAATGCCTTCATTATATAATATATTATTGCTATACGGTCCATCTTCACCCCACGACCATTTGTCCTCGTATTTTCTTATTAGCTTATCTGACCATGGAAGGTTGGGGTTTTCAGACAGCAAGCCCCAATCCCACGTATCTTTGTGTTTTTCAATAAGCCTGCTGCTCAAAGGGTATAGCCCGGACATATGATCAAGGAAAAAATCAGGGTGGTTTAATAGGAAACTGGTAACTTTTTTCTTTGCTCTCTCATTTTTCCTGTCTGGCCTTTTCTTTTTAAGGTGAGCTGTCTTTTTCTCCGGGTGGGGCAGGCCTTTTTTAAAATCCTCAGATTCTTTAGTCACTACAGAAACCTTATCTTTGTTAAGCTTTTCAGCCCTTTCTTTACTAATCTCAGGTTCAAAATCCTCTTTGGTGAAATGTTTCACTGTTTTATCTTTCACCGTTCCCCTCCGGACCGTGAGATATATTTCAGTTTCATGGGTTCTGGCGTAGCCTCCATGAGTATATTTAATGCATTTCCCCTTTGGTATACGCAGCGTGCCTGTATACCACCATGCTTTTACAGCTTCGCCCATTGTTTCGGGGAATATATCTATTAACTCATGAGAATTTTTCTGATCATCATCCTTTAGCGCCCTCAGGAACAGCTCATCATTTTTTATTGCCCATATTGCAACATATCCCCTATAGTTAGCGGTGCTTATGAGATTAAAATGGGGCCTCTCGAAGCCCTCCATCGTCCAGAGCTGTTCCAACGGATTGGTAAAGAGCATATGTTTTTTCCCTTCGTACATTATAATGTCAGCTACCTGTGCAGTCATATTTTGTTAGGTTAAAAAAGGTTGAAAAAAGTATAGAATGAGTTTTAAAATTAATAAAATGCCAAGTACTTCCTCAATACATAATAATTATTTAAAGATACAAATTCTGTAAGCTCCTCTCCTTTACTGCAAAAGTATTGAGTAAAGAAATTCGGATTATTATTTTTAAATTTAAGTTAAAAAACTTTTACAGTAGTATCTCAATGGTTATTGCTTTATTTACGGTTCTTCCCTGTTAAATAGTTTTTCTCCTTCATAGTACTTAATTGGCTTGTTAGTTCATCGCAGTCTGTTGTTCTCAGTAGAACAATTTCTTAAATGGCATGAAAACATATATTTACCTGAAGATACCCAGGGAATGCTGAATACAGGTAATTTTTCGTTTAAGCATAAATGGTAAAAGATTTCGAGAAAAGAAAAGGAGAGTAAGTGCAACCAGATATCATTGGTTCCTGCAAGTATATAATATGACCGATTAATAATATATCTTTAAGAATTATGAGGTGTAATAATAAAAACCGAAACGTATTATTTAAG
>JAWODZ010000203.1:0-14926 GCA_046483025.1 bacterium | reverse complement strand
ATTCTGTTTCATAGTTTGCACTAAAAAAATCCATATCTCCATCATTATCAATATCAGCAAAAGCAACCCCCCAACTATCCTGAGGATCACGATAATGGTCTAATCCCGCTTGTTCACTTTGAACAGAAAATTCTGCATTCCCAATATTTTTATAAACCAATAGAGAATAGCTATTAAAATCCGAGTCTCCTAAACTAAATAAATCTAAAAGTCCATCATTATTATAATCAATAAAACAAAGATTTCTTCCGCGATTTTTATGATAAACTTTGGAAGCATTTGTGGCATTATAAAATTTCAACCCGCCATTCCAATAGAGTAGAATTCTGCCATAAAGCTGATACCCCATGGCAATTGCCATGTCCCTATTCCCGTCATTATCATAATCCGCAGCTGCAAATCCCTGTGCACTCATTTGATATCCTCCCACTCTTTCTTGAGGGGTAACATTCCTAAAAGTCCCATCACCCATATTTTTCAGCAGAGTATGAGGGATATCTTTACCAGCCCAATCTCCTACACTCTCGTTATGGACGACAAATATATCAGGTAATCCATCTCCATTATAATCAAAAAATCCTGCTCCATGAGCATTACAACCAACATTAGTATTAGTTTTATTCCCAACATTAGAAAAATGTATTCTACCAGATTGAGAATATAACTGAAAATTCCATACAATAAGGATTATTAGTAATAATTTAAATAAAATTATTTTTTTCATAATACACATTATACTAAAAATAAATTTTAATAGAAACTTTATTCCAGTAATAAAAAAACCTTAATGTTTATAATTACTTAACAAGTAAAACCTTTCTTTGCTTTATTATCTTATCTGTTCTGAAGTTGATAAGATACACTCCGGAGCTCAGAGGATCATTATGACTATCTAATCCATTCCATACCACTGAATGATTGCCTGAGTCTACATAATCATCCAAAAGAGTTTTTATGAACCTCCCTCTAATATCAAAAATCTCAATAAGACAATTTGTTGCTTGGGGCAGTTGATATTCAATTCTGGTCTGAGAATTGAAGGGGTTAGGATAATTCTGATATAGCTTAAATCTTTCCACTGGATTAAAATCAGGAGTGTCAATACCTGTAGTAGGTACAATTAATTCTCTATATTTATCATTACACCATACTGCATTCCCATTGGAATCTTCTGCTTTGACACTCCAGTAATATTTTCCTTCCTCAAGTGAAATAACTATTAATATTGACTCTCGGAACAAAGAAGTATGTTCTCTTAAAATTCCGGATCGGAAAGTGGAATCTGTTCCTAAATAAAATGTATAGGTTATAGAATCATTCTTATCTACATTCACAGATTCTTCCCAGAAAAATTCAATCTCATTTTCTCCACTCTGTATAGTAGTATCTTGTGGACTTATCAAACTGAAAGGTAGAGGATCATCATCAAGTGGAAGAACTAAAACCAGAAATGTATCAGAGTCAGTGTATTGATAAATATCAGAAACAGTCAGTATTAATTTTGCAACTCCACTCCAATTCGGATCAGGGATTATGGTTAAATTTGAATCTTCATAAACAACTGTAAAATAATCACTGCCCTGCAAACTAAAATCTAATTCATCAATTGTATTGTCAGGATCACTGATATAAGATACAATATTAAAAGTATAGGTGCTGTCTTCAAACAATTTAATATCCTCAATACTTTTTATAAAATAGGGAGATTCATTGTGAATTATATCCAAAACAGCTTCAGATTCAATAGAAATTTCAGTCTCAAGTTGTCCCTGAACATCATAAAATAAAACTTGTGGTATGGTTATATTTGTTTTATCAATGATATCTTTAACAACCCTAATATTTATAAAAAATAACGTATCAATACTATTTGCAGCATTAATATATAAAGGTTCTGCAGAAAATCCAGCTACCCGGAACTCTCCGGACATTGAATTATAAAAAGGTCCTCCCCACTCTTCAGTTAATGCACCTTTTTGAGATGCTCCGTATATCTCAACCAGCTCTGGATTATAATCAAACTGAAATTGATAGGCATAAATTGTATCATCAACTGAAGTATTAATTTGAACCGGAAGAGTAAATTCATAATTATAGCATACAGTGGAATCCGGTATACTTATATTAATCTGACCTATTACTAAATCAAACGAAAGAATAATATAAGTAAATAATAAAATAAATATTTTTAATTCTTTTTTATTATCAATCATTTTGTTCCAACATCTTACAAAACTTTGCCCACGAAAAAAAACACTTATTCTCTGTTTAAGTTTTAATCTCCGTGGGCTTACTCTGTTAATCTTATTCACTGTTTATCTACATTAAAAGATGTAACACATTATAGTCCCATAAATAATGTATCCCTGGTTAATCCGAATAAAACATATTCACCTATTTCAGTTTAACCATTCTTTTAATTAACGTCTCATCCTTACAGTTAAGCCGATAAATGTATATTCCGGTTGAAACTTCCATTCCTTTTTCATTTCTGCCATCCCATTCTACTTCATAAAATCCAGGAATTCTGTATTCATTAACCAGTACTCTGATCTGCTGTCCCATCATATTATAAATAGCAAGATTAACCATACCAGCCTCTGGAATCTCATAATGAATTTTAGTAACAGGATTAAACGGATTGGGAAAGTTCTGGGATAGTATATACCCCTCCGGGGCCGGAACTCTGACCTGCAGCAGGGAGTGTTCATTTATATTTCCGAATTCATCGATATCAGTAATTTTATAATAATAAGTCACCCCCACCTGTATATGATTATCCCTATATTGATAACTTCCTTCTGCATTAGGCTGGATTAAAGAATTGTTAATTTTATGATAGGGCCCGGTTTCTTTTACACTTCGGAAAACATTAAATCCCTTATTGTAATTTTCAACCGAGGTTGCCCAATTAATACTAACACAATTATTATTCTTATCAAACTGTACGAAATATGAAGCTAACTGTATACTGGTTTTAATGACTTCAACTGTCCAGGTATATTCAGAGGCAAATGAGACTCCTCCGTCATCACTAATACGCACTTTAACATTAATATTCTCATCGCTATCATAATTTTTATCAATTTTATGATAATAAACCGAATAATTATTATTCTCAATTTCCATACCATTTACTTCCCATCTATAGGTAAGCGGATCTCTGTCCGGATCCTCTGCTTTAACCCAAAACATAATTTCACTGCCTGCATCAACAGTTGTATCTCTGGAAACGGGAATAGTTGATTTAATAGCTGGTATCCTGTTATTGTTAATAACTTCTATTGGCAAAGTGACCGTATCATATCCTCCCTTACCATCTGTTACCCGTAGAACAACTGAATAATTACCAGCCTGTTGATTATTCGGAGTCCAGCTAAAGGTTGCAGTAGTTTCAGTATTCTTGATTATTTCAGCTCCTTCCGGAAGATCAACATATCCTTGCTGATAGGCCTGAAAAGATAATACATCCTGTAAATCATTATCACCTGCATAGACTGCAAGCGTAAGCGGCCAGGGGTTATTTTCATTTATCTGATAAGGAGAATCGTCAAGTAAGCTTTGTTTATTTGAAATAACCGGAAAATATTCATTTTCTACTGTTTCTACATTAAATTCTACTACATTCTTCGAAACAGCGACTATGGAAGCTTCCCCGGCTGTATTACCAGCCTGAAACTTTACATAAGCATGACCATTAGTATCACTTAATACAGGTTGGGCTCCTATAATTTCACCCTCTCCCTCGGTTTTGGTAAAAGTAACTGAAGTTGCTGAAACCGGATTCCCAAATTCATCTAATACTTTAACCATAAGCGGATCTGGTAAAATATGACCTATCGTACCTTTCTGATTATTACCGCGTACAATTATCATTTCTGAAGCCTGATCTGGTTGAGGATAAATAATAAATTCTAAGGGTGAACCTTTGAGCTTCTTATTATGAGCTTCTATTATTATTGTCTCATCCGATTCCCCGATTGCTACTGAAACATTGGCAAGTCCGCCGGTATTTGTATTTATCACATATTCCTGGCTTCCATCTATAGAGGCTTCTCCTGATATAACAGTATAAGTAATTGGAACACCCTTTACTTTGTTACCGAATTTATCTGTTACTAAAGCCTCAAGCTGAATATTCGATTCAAGATATCCATTTCTGGATTTATCTCCAGGATCTACATAATTAATATTCCTAGGCAGACCGGAACTTACAAAAATTTTAAATTCAACCGGTGAACCAGCCAGATTTCTATTTATGGCTTTAACATAATTCTGGGTGCCGCTTTGATCACCAGCAGTGAATAATGTCCAGGCTTGTCCAAACTCATTTGTATTCATGGATGAATGTGAAACCTCACCGCCTCCTTCTGATTCAAAAGCAACTGGTACTCCATAAACAAATCTGTCATTATTATCAACAACCCGAATTCTCAATGTATCAGACAATTGTTCTCCGGCTTGACCATTAAGAGCCAGACTGGTGACATTATCAATTTTGTAGGCTTCGTTATCCTCTGCTGTTGCTTCAAAATTTAAAGAATTAACAATAAAAACATCTGCAGTAACCTGTACTATATTTAATCCAGTCTCCGATCCTAAAATCAACCGAGACTCTGCCAATCCGTTCTCATCACTTTCTACTGGTTGTTTTTCTACTATCTCTCCATCTCCATCAGTTACCTGAAAATTAACAGATACACCTTGTTTGGGATTCTGATTTGCATCAGTTACTTCAACCATTAATGGATACTTAAGAACCGTATTTATATTTCCAACCTGATGATCACAATCTTCTTTATTATGTTTTTTAATATAAGCACCCTGTGTTGGATTTACATATACAGTATCAGTAGCATTTAACTGAATGTTCTCATCGGTTACTTTTGCATAAACAACCTTTTGGCCAGCAGAATAGGAGACAAAAGTAGCTGTTGCCTTTCCATTCTCATCGGTTGTTTCATCAGGACCGTAAGTATGTACTCTGTCATCAGGTTCTACACTGATGGTAACTTTTTTTCCGGAAACTGGATTACCATATTTATCATAAAGTGTTACTGTTACATAAGCAGAATCTTTACCAGAGGCTTCTATGGAATCTGTTGCCTCAATTAAAGATGAATCCGGATCTACAGAATCTGCTTCAGCAGAGGCATAAATATATAGTGGTGCTCCATTTAAGGTATCGACACCATTGCTGGCATAAATCTTTAAAATATTATTATCTTCACCGGCTTGCTCCCCTAAGATCCAATCTAAAGAAGCCTGTCCACTATCATTAGTTGCAACAACTGTTGTGGTATCTCCTTGTTCAGTTAAGTATCCACCCCCCTTTACTACAGACCAATATACAGATACATCCTTAACCGGATTCCCCGGTTCGGCATCATCAAATAATCCGACCTTCACATTTACCGGTTTACCTGCTGTTCCTTCAATATGAGTAGGTGAGAGAGCAAACATGGTATCAGCACTCGATACAACAGCTGTAAGATGAAACTTTACTTCCCGATGATTATAGGCATTATCAAAATAAACTGTAACTTCATTATTATATTTTCCCACTTTCGGTCCTAAGGTTAACCAGGCAGAAGCTAAACCATTATGATCAGAATAAAAATTTAATGAATCCTTAGGTGTTGTACCACTAAAATAGCCATCCCCTGCCGTAACTTTAAAAGTCAGAGGTTGATTAACAACAGGTTCTCCCTCACTATCAATCATTTGTACTTTTAAGGGCCCGACTATCTCACCCACTACACCGGCAAGACTATCACCTTCTATCTTTACTAACTGATCAGCACCCGAGGAAACATACAAAGTGAATTTTTTAGGAGATCCTTTTACCGGATAAAAACCATCAGATGCCATTACTTCTACAATATCGTTATATTTCCCATGATATTTTCCAGCGCGTATCTTAATAGAAGCTGTTCCATCCGGATAACCGGTTGTATCAAAAGCAACTTCTCCCCCACCGCTTAATTCAAAACCATGTCCTTTAGTTTCAAAAATAATGGGAATTCCGCCAGCAGGAGCACCTGAAGGTGAGCTTGCATATACTTTAACAGGATATTTAAATACTGTTCCTGCCTTGGCTTTTTGATTGTCTCCGCTTCCCTGAGGTTTATATATCTCTGAAATATTATAGAAAACTGTATCCACTAATACTGTATCAGAATGAAGACTGGTATGGGCAATAACCACTAATTCTTCAGGATCAGGCCCCATAGTAATGTTTCCTTTGGCAATTCCCAGATTATTTGTATAGTATTTTTCCTCCATAACTGTGGCATGTCCTTTTAGAACTTCAAAAGTAACAGGAGTATTTTCTATCGGAAGTGGTGGAACAGCATCATCCAAAACCTTTGCCTGCAAAATCTCTTCAAAAGTTTGGTTGACATAAAGACGCTCATCGCTCTGAAGGGATACAGGAAGCAATTGTCCCACCAATCCACTGCCTTTGTTTACCGAGGCAGTGAACTTAATCTGCGGTCCTGAATATCCTTCAAAAGATGCTAATACTTCATAGACAGTATCCTGACGACCGAGTGTTAAATAGGTAGATGCCTGACCGTTTTCATCTGAAGAAACACTGGTTTCAGAAAGACTTCCATCAAGCGAGTTGATAATTTCAAAATCAACAGAATGATCGGGAACTTTATTTTGATAGGCATCTTTTAAAGTAACAATAAATGGATCCTCCAGCTGCTCTCCTGCATCACCAAATTGATTATCATTGGACTTTACTAGAGAGCTGGCTACATCAGGTACAGCCTCAGCTTCAAAAGTCACTGAACTTTCAGCTCCCAAAGGTCGGGCAATGATTCTATTTATTCCTTCATTTATACTTTCAGTGCTTTTATCATCAGCTGTGGTTCCGAGTGTCCAGGTAGTAGTTGCAATTCCATTATCATCAGTGATAACTGCATTGTTCGGTTCCTCATCAGGAACATTTATATATCCTTCCTCTCTGGTTAATAATAATTTATCTAAGGGTACATCCGCATGTACGGTTTTAATTTTCAGGGTATGCATTCCCTTGCTCAGCTCTCGGGAAAAATATTGACCCTTGTAACCTACCTGCACTACATCCCAGACCCATTCAGGGCTTCCACCCTTTTGTTGCTGAATATACCACATAAATTCTTCTTCGTCAACTGTCCCTTCATCAAAAACAACATAAAAATTCCATCCCTTATAATCATTCTGTGCCCACTTGGTACGAGCATATAGTGTATAAGTATCAGCCTTATCAATATAAATTTTATATTCAGCATATCCGTCCTGATCTGCTGTTTCCTGTGATGATTTTATATATTTACCCCCTGAAGCAGTTTGATCTTCAATTTCAACCATTGGTGTTTCTATAGACGTATACCATTCTGCTTCAATATACAGTCTGTCATTATTGATTTCTTCAGATCCGACATGACCATCACCTTTAATAACATTAAAATACACCGGCCATCCGGAGAGAAAAAGATTATTTTTATCGAATACCCTAACCTCTAACTCATCATCTAGTTCTTTATTAACCGTATCGGACGGTAAGATCACTGATCCTACAGCTTCAATGGTCTCCGCATTAGTTCTCATAAATGATGTGGCAAATGAGGTTACAGCATTAGCCTGATTATTTGTTTTCTGGGTGAGCATTAACCCCGCATAGTTATTTTCCTCTTTGCCGAACAATTTATCATAATCATATAAGGCAAATCTGGAAGCAGCCTTCCACGGTGAACCAGCAATCCCTTTTCTTACAAATAAATCAAATCTGTTGTAGGATTCATTATCAGTATTAATAATAACTGCTAAAGTATCACCTGCACCTGGATAACCACCCAGATTTTCAATATCCAAAGGCACCACATCCAGTCTCGACTCAGTAGCATGTGCTATAATACCATTGTCGATACGGAATAAATAGATCACATCTAATCGATTTCTAATAAATAATAAATAACCATTTGCTGAACTTGTTGTATCACTGGCCAGTAAAACAAAACCTCCATTGGCAACTTCACCACTTTGGGGATCCTGGGCATTATTCCCCCATACCAACCTCACTTCAGAAGGATTGGTTCCATTTTTATATATTGCCATACCACCCCACCCTTCTGTTTTATAATCGTTATACAACTCACCGGTTTCTTCATTGATCTTATATTCATCCGGATTATAGATCCAACTACTTGCAAATGCCTCACTATCATTTAATTCATCCTGTATCAGATTCCTTTTTGTAGTTCTGGATGAAACACTGGATGACATACTTCCGCTGTTTCCCCAGTCATCAACAGCCCTAATAGCAAAATGATAATCGGTATTGGCAAGAAGTCCTTCAACAGTAACACTCTGAGTTGGACGTGAAACACCACTCCCGCAATCTGCAGGCAGAGGTATATCACCAATAACACTTGCATCCTTAAAATTATCTGTAGTGATTGACTCAGTAGAATATCTGATATCATAATTGGCTGCCTGCCCGGTAAATCCATCATCTCCAACTGCAGTCCATTGAAGTGTTATACTGGAGGCTGTTTTTGAAATTGGAGTAAAATCAGTTATTTTACTGGGAGCAACAACATCTTCATAGGAAGTAGTAGCCTTAATAAAATCTATTAATAAATATTCATCCGTACTTCCTCGAAATGTTATACCGGAATAATAACTTTCGTCAGCATATAAAGGAGGTTTATTTGAATAATTATTCAATTCAAATATAACTTCTTTTGGATTTGAAGGAGTAGGATTTACTTCGTTCATAAGCTTTACACTGAAATTTGTTCTGGTTTCAGTGATGATGTAATTTACTGATAAGCTATCACCGCTTACCGGATTTAAAAATCTTTTTCGTTCAATTTGAGAAGAGACCTGTCCATTCACAACTTTATGAAGCCGTACATATCCATCATACACAAAAACCATATATCCGTTAACAATGGATATATCAGTGGTATCACATGCCACTAATATTCCTACTCCACTGGTATAACTGTTGCTTGAACTTGAATTATCATGGAATCCGATAGTGATAGAATTTAATCCTCTGGTTTTATGCCAGAGAGCTAAATCTTGCCAGGAGTTTTCTTCATCATATGTATATATATACCCCCCGTCTGATCGTGCAGTTAAGATTGAATTACTAGCTCTCCAGTCAGTCTGATTATCCAGACGTCCGTCAAATCCTAAAAATTCATCCCGTTTTTCCAGAGCAAGTTCATTCTCTATATGCATACTAAACACATCTGCCATTTTAATATACCCCTCTTCATTGGGGTGTACATGATCTTCACCGGGACTGATAGGACCACTATCCTGTCCATAATATCTATTTTCATTACTATATAAAGCAGCATGCATATTAATAGTAACAACCCTGGCCTGTTCATCATTACTTAATGCATTGTAGATACCATCAATTGTCGAATTATAATCTAAAATTCTGGCATTCACACCGGGATAATCATTAAAAGGAGCTCTGGGAATTATTTTACATAAAAATATATTACTGATTGAACTGCCGCCTTCATTATAATCCAATAAAGCCTGTAAAAGATTTTCCAGTTCTTCCTGAACTGAGACTCGAAAGCCACCTGTAATAGGTTGATCTGAACCCATATCATTAGTTCCGATATGAAGTAATACGATATCAGGAAATTTACCTGCAATCCGAAGATTATCCAGAGTATTCTCAATATCATAAGGATTACTGGGCTGGGGTTGGAGCTCCGGACTGTAAGAAGGAAAATACGCATCCGGTATATACTGCTCTATAGTTGCGCCGTCATGCCATTCACCATCCCAAGATCCATCATCCTGGGGACCGACAAACTGTACAGTATACCCGGCATTTACTAGATTATCATAAAGATGATCACGATAGCCATGTTCCCCTGGTATAGGTGCAGCTTTATGAGCTTTACCCCAGGTTATAGAATTTCCTAAAGGTAGTATCTTAATCTGAGCTTGTATGGTAAAAAAATACGTTAAGAAGAAATTACCGCGCAAGGGCTACAGCTACACGAAAAACGGCAAGAGGATCAAGGTGCCGCCGGGCAAGCAGCGTTACAAGGTCAGGAACCCGGCGCTCAAGAAGAGGATTTCCCTTGAGAGGGCAAAGAAGATTCATGAACAACGCTCGCAACGTGCGCAAACCATTGACGAGAAAACGACTTCAAAAAACGTGCTTGAATATCCTACGGAGGAATGGGCTGCATTTAGCAACCGTATGGATGTAGAAGGCGTGGATACGGCACTTAAAAAGATTCCTAAAGAAGACATCGGAAAAACATTAAAAAAAGTGGAATCTGATAAGGTGCACGATGACCTTAAAGATCTTTATGAGGAATTTAAGACGATTAACAACTTGCTTTATTCCGCAGAACACCTCTCCGAGGATCAAATAAAAAAGCTTAAAGATCGAAGAGATGAAATCCTTGTCATTCAATATCCTGAACTTAAATATGAAGCGGAAGCTAACACCTTCGAGTTTGAGGGCTCTGAAATAACGATCATTCCAAGAGCCGATGACACGTATGCATACTCGGCAGAGTTTGCGGGCTATCATGCGTATAAGGACGGTCTCTCCTATAGAGAGAAGGAGAAATGGAGGAAATGCGCCCGCTGGGATAGTTCCTCCAAAACATGGAAGATCTATGAAAATAAAAAGGAAAAAGCCCTTAAACTCCTACACGATGCCGGACTCATCGATGAAGTTCCGGAGTCTAAAACCCTTCGTGAACAATATCTCTCGAAAGAAGAGTTAAGTGACACCCATGCGGTTATTGAAATCGGAACCAATGAGAGAGTTGCCCGGATCGATGCGGATGAAGAGACCTTAAAGAAATTAGACAAGCTCTACAGTTATCATGCCAAGGGTTATCGTTTTTCCCGCGCATATAAGAGCGGGAAGTGGGATGGTAAGATCCATTTGATCGGAAAGGATGGCACGCTTCCGAAGGGTTTAGCATACAACATTCTCTCTAACAAGGAGTTAGAAGACACGAACGTGAAAGTAGTGGACTTCCGCCCGTCCGCCGTCCGCAGGAAACCCATGGAACTGAAGGATATCACGCTCTATGACTTTCAAGAAGAGGCGGTCCGTAATGCGATCGACAACCAACACGGACTCATCATTTCCGCCACGGGAAGCGGCAAGACGGAGATGGGGGCTGGCATCATTGCGGAGTACGGTGAGGACAACGACTCCGTGTTCTTAGTGCACACGTCGGCGCTTCAAGACCAAGCGGAGAAGCGCTTGGAAAAACGCTTAGGGAAGGACGTCGGCACGGGCGGAGGTGCCCGACACGCAATTCTCAAGACGAAAGGGGGCGACACGAACGTGATCACCGTGCAGACGCTTCACAACGCCATTGAGAAAAAAAAAGAGGGAAAAAAACTCTCTAAAAAGGAAAAGGAAACGCTCGAAGCCTATAAAGATGCGGAAGTAATCATACATGACGAAGCACACCACGTGAAGGCGGAAACGTTTAAAGAGAACTTGGATGAAGCGAATACCAAACACGTCTATGGACTAACGGCCACGCCTTATAGGGATGAAAACGATGAGCTCGAAGTATATTCCAGGTTAGGATCCGAGATCACGAATATCACGCCCGACGAGTTGATCGAAAAGGGAAGGCTCGTGCCACCCGAGATTAACGTGGTCGACGTTCCGGCGAGAGAAGAGGCACGAAAGGCCAGCATCGAACACGAAGGAACCAAGGGCTCGGAGAGATATAATGCGGTTCGGGAAGAGCAAGTGTTTAACAACCCTCACCGAAACGAGATGATCAAGGAGCTTGCCGAGAAACAAGAAAACCGGAGCAAGACAACGCTCATCTTCGTGGACCGTATCGAACACGGGGAGAGATTGTCGGAAATGCTCGGCACACCATTCTTAAACGGCCAAGACAGTTCTAAAAAGGCACGGGCTCGGAATGATAAAGTCTTAAACGATATAAAAAAAGGGAAACAAAAAACGCTCGTTGCAACCCAGCAATTATTTGGAGAAGGGTTTGACATGCCCGCGATCGATAGTCTCATCATAGCCAGCGGAGGAAAGAGCAAGGTAGCCACCATGCAAAAGGCAGGGCGCGCCTTACGAACCAAGAAGGGCAAGAAGAGTTGCGAAATCTATGAGTTCCGCGATAACGTTCCATATCTAAAAGACCATGCGGACGAGCGAATCCACACGTATCGACAGCACGAAAAGTTCAAGATAAACGAACTAAAGCCAGAAGATCTTTAGTCTCTTTTTTTTGCTTAAACTAAAACAAGTACGTGATCCCATCACGTAAAAGTCACTCATTATGAGAGTATAAATACTCAAAAAAACATCTTATTATTATACTACAAAAAAACTACAAGAGGAAAACAACAATGAAAAAGATCATGAAAAGAAAATCCAAGAGTTATCATCATTTAGAGTTAGCAAGACCTAAGGCTTTGGATGAACTTAAAGCCTTAGTAGAGGCAGGATTCTGTGTGGGAGATTTGGATCAACAGATTATGTGGGAATATTTAGAGATATATGAATATTCCCTCCCTAAATTCTTCAAAGAATTTAAACATAATCAGATTGAACCTATCCCTATTACTTTTGAAGAGGCTTTAACTAAAGAGAGAACGATCTTAGTCTCTGCAATGGAGGGAATGGATGATTTCATAGTCCCTCCTGAAGAGATTGAAGATGTCTTTGAAGATGTCTTTGAGCAATGGAATAAGGATACTATTCGACAAGCCTTAATCTAATCCTCTTTTTTTTTATTTCTCTATGCCTCTTCCCGGCTCGGGGAGGGGGGAGAAACGTCAAATAAAAAACAACAAACAACAAAAAAGTGTAAAAAAATGAGTAAAAGTAAATTATTAAAGAAGATCCGAAACCAATTCTGGGCATATTTAGAGCCCAATGAAGATCCACGGTTCCAATTCGAGCTAACCGTGGATAATGTCATTCGGGAGGAAGTCGGCATCATTGACTCCTTCGACGACGAGATTTACCTGGTCGATGCAGACGATAAGGCTTACAACAAGACCTTAGAAGATCTCTTAGAGACCCTAAGAGACCTCTACGAGGTGGACGGGCTTGACATCATGAGGTGTTATCATCTCGCCTCGGACGGTCGCTACTCCCACCCGCGCACGGATTATTACGTGGGAAGGGATTCTGATGATTCTCTCACGTATGTAATCTGCGGGGATGATGAGCCTTACTTCGGAGATTATGATGTTCCCCTAAGTTCAATTTTTGAGGAATTTCTCGAAGACCTTGGGGGGAAGCACCCTCACCGAGCCATTGAAGGGATAAATGACGTATTAGAAGATCCTTTTCTTAAGGAGGAATTTGACTTAGAGGGTTCCAAGATCTGGGGGCAAGCATTCGATCCCGACAAGGATTATTACCTCATCTTAGAAGAGCGACGCCTTATCGAAAGTAGCTCCCTTAGGACTCTCAATTTTGAGAGAGGAAATGATCATGAAGAGACGACTTATTTGATGCCTTCAAGAGAGATCTTAACGATCTACATCTCCTATTGGCAAGGGAGCCCGGACTATGAGGCTTCCCTAAAAGCCATGGATGAGGAGGAGTTTGCTCTCTATAACCATCTCGAGGAGATCTATAAGGATCGGATTGCGGTGATTAACCCATATCCTCCTCACGAAGTCCTCAAAGTCGTGGATAACAAAATGAACGTATGCCAACCTGAGGAGCCCGTGATCTTTAATCCCGACACCCGTAAGTTTGAGACCCCTCAAGGAGAGCAACAATGCCCACCACCCGAATTTTAATTTTATTTATTTCTCCATACTCCTTCCCGGCTCGGGGAGGGGGGAGAAACGTCAAATAAAAAAAACAACAAACAACAAAAAAGTGAAAAAACATGAAAGGAAAAAAAGGAATATTAAAGAAATTAATTAGAAGGCAAATGATCAATTTTTGCCTCTCTATTCGGGATGATCCCCAGGAATTAGCAAACGTCATTAATAATTTTGAGAATATTGAGCATTACATTCTCAAGAGAGAGCAGGAATTTGTCGATATTTCCTTATTATTCTCTACGCCTTGCTCCGAGCGGGGCAGGGGGAGAAACATACAAATAAAATGAAACAAAAAAAAAGTGAAAAAAAAATGAGTAAAAACGGATTAACATGCCCAATGTGCGTGCGATCCCAGATCCACGGACGCAGGCACGGAAAAAACTATGACGCCGATAGGGTTTTATGCTTACCCCATCGGATTCTCTCGTGGTTAAGTAGCAATGCTTATCACGAGGGAAACGTGAGAAGGAGAAATCCCTATTCCGCCGAGAAATATAACATCATGGCGGAAACGAGGGAAATAGATGAATATCCGGATCCCGAAAACTTTCCCTCTTATCATGCTTTAGAAAAAGCATGTGAGGGAAAAATCCTAACACATGGGGGGGGAAAGGGACAAGCGTTTTCTCATCCTCCTCGATTTGCGTTTAGCGTGATTGCCCAAACACCTCCTATCGTGATTAAATATAACCCCGCCCCCTACGACAGGAACATCATTGATGTCGTCATTTATCCATCGGTGATTGCGGACGTCATTGGAGGGGAATATAGGAACCGAAGACTTGCCATAATCTTCGGTATTCTCCAAGAGGGAGAAAAGTGGATATATCTCGAGGAAGATGAGACCGTCCGTCATTTCTTCCACTACGTGGGGTTTTCCCGTTTAGAAGCATGCATTGATACGTGCGTGCATGGGGGGGCAGAGCCTAATACTATTGATGATTTTAAGGCCTTCAGGCAGAGGAAGGAATGTGAAAACTGCCCTCCTCGGTCAGAGAAGGCCGCAGTCACGGGGATCGGGTGGTAATCTCCTTTATTTCGGGATCAGGCTGGTTGAGCTGCAGCTCTTCGGTCTGGGGATTCAGCCCCCCGGTTGTGA
>JAWODZ010000013.1:0-33300 GCA_046483025.1 bacterium | reverse complement strand
CAGCAGTCAATGATCAATCAAACCTTTTCCGGTGAACAGAGTTTTGAGGCAGTGTTTACACCTAATTCAGCCCAAGAAATCTTGGTTATCAACGAAATTAATTATAACAGTGCTGACTACCATGATCCTGCAGATTGGATTGAATTACACAATCCTCACTCAAGCAGTGTTAACTTAACAGGTTGGATTTGCTCTGATGATAGTATAAACAATGGTTTTGTAATTCCAGAAGGAACTGTAATGGAGCCAGGAGGATTTTTTGTTCTGGTAAGAGATAGTGTTCAATTTCATACTATTTTCCCGGAATGTATATACTATACAGGTCCTCTTGGATTTGGATTAAGCGGTGCAGGTGAAACCATACGATTATGGAATCCTCATGGTGTTCTTGTAGACTCTGTAACCTATGATGATACTCCACCCTGGCCTGCACAACCGGATGGAAATGGTCCAACCCTGGAACTGATTGATTATACTAATGATAACAGTGATCCAGAAAACTGGCAGGCAAGTGACTATTTCGGAAGTCCGGGAGCAGGTAATGGTCAGGAAAAGAATTTCCTTTCAGCCTTGTGTGATTCGGTTATTATCACTGAGATCAACTACCACAGTGCACCGGAAACAGATGCTGGTGACTGGTGTGAACTCTACAACCGTTCTTCTCAGACCATTGAGCTTTTTAGGTGGAAATTTTGTGATGAAAATGGAAATACATATGAACTGCCTGTCTCATTCCCGCTTGCCTCTCATGCCTATGTTGTTCTGGCAGAAGACAGTGTGCTTTTTCAAACTGTCTTTCCAGAGGTGTTTAATTTTACCGGTAATCTGGGCTTTGGTCTGAATAATGCTGGTGAGTTTCTGTGCGTAAAAGACAGCACGGGACTGTTTGTTGATTCCTTAAAATACGATGATCAGCCACCCTGGCCATCTGAACCGGACGGCAATGGTCCTACCCTGGAATTGATCGATCTTTCTGCTGATAATAGTTATCCAGCAAACTGGCAGGCAAGTGCAGGCACAGGAACTCCGGGACGGTCCCGTGACCAGGATACTACCGGAACCCGTGAGAACACTAATGGAAGACGGGCACTAACCTATGCGCTTCTTCCCAGTTATCCTAATCCCTTTAATCCGGACACACATATCCCCTATACGATTCCGAATACTTCAAAGATAACAGTTCAGATTTATGATGTACTGGGCAGAGTGGTGAGAACCTGGGAAGAGAAACAGCCTCCAGGCACACATCTCATTTACTGGGATGGACGCGATGAACAGAAACAGTACCTGTCTGCTGGTGTGTATATTGTCCATTTCAGGACTGAACAATTTCAGGCTCAAAGAAAATTGATCTTGTTAAAATGAAAAACTATAATATGAATAATAAATCATTATTAAAGAAAATAATGAAAAAAAGAAAATTTATTATAATATGTATAATTGGAATATGTTTAATAATAATCTTTATGCTTATTAAAATTCCATTACATATATCTACTATTGGATCATTGCATCCTCAATCGGAGTGGAAAATAGTGAAATCTAATCCTGATGAGGTAATAATCTCTTTGCATAACTATCTCACAACAGAAGCTGGTGATATAAAATCATTTATTTTTAATCGTGGCGATGTGGTCAATATAAAAATTAATTCTTCCATTAAACATGGTGAGCTTGTTAAATCCGGAGATACTATTGGGGTTATACATTCTGCCAATCTCGAAGAACGATTAGCTGAATTAAATGGAAATTTAATAAAAGCTAATGCAACCTTAAAATCCTATAAAACCGGAGAAAAGCAATCTCTGGTTGATGAAGCTGAACATAATATCATACATGCAAAATTACAAGTGACTGAGCAGAAAACAATTGTATCAAGAATGAAAGAACTTTTAGAAAAAAATCTCGTCTCTAAAGAAGAATATGAAATTGCTGAAAATAGATTAGCTTTATATAAAGCTGAAGTAAAAATTGCTGAGGCACAACTAAACACAGTGACAACCGGAGTAAAGAAAGGATTGATTGAACAAATTAAGGCTGAAATTAAATTTTATCATAAACAACTTTCTATTTTAAAAGATAAAAAAAAGGATTACAATCTCATTAGCCCAATAGAAGGAAACGTAAACAGGTTTTTTAATTCTGATACTTTATTATTAATACAAGATTTATCTACAATGATAATATGCTTCCCTTGTAAGTTATACCATTATCATGATGTTAAAATTGGACAAAAAGTATTATTCTTTTCACCCGGTTTATCTTTAAAACATTATGCAAAAATAGTAAGAAAAGATTCAGCTGTAAAACTTTATAATAATCAGCAGACCATGTATGCCTATGCTGAAATCAATAAACCAAACATAGTAATCTACCCGGGTATGATAGTTAAATGTAAAATTTTTTGTGGTAATATCAATATCCTTGAATATATAAAAAGAATATTCCATTCGGTAAATATAAGATGAATATAAGAAAAGAATATAAATATTTAATTCCCAATCAATATCTCGATATTATAAGAAAAGAATTATTACCTTATGTCTATCCTGATAAATATGTAAATAATAATGGGAAAGATTCATACTCAGTGCGAAGTATTTATTTTGATACAGGTAAAATGAATTATTATCATGAAAAACTTGCCGGTTTAGAGATTCGAAAAAAATTCAGAATTCGAGGGTATGAAAACACAGGTAAAAATTCAATTATATTTCTTGAAGTAAAAAGAAAAGACAATGAATTTGTCACTAAAAATCGAGCTCCCATCTATTATTACCATTTACATGATTTTATTTTAACCGGAAATTCATCAAAATTTATTCACCAAAATTGTGATTTTGATAACGCAGTTAAGAGTGCAAATACTTTCTTGTATTATTTAAATAAAAAATATCTAGTCCCCATTGTTCTGGTGATATATGACCGTGAACCTTTTTATAGTAAATATAACTTTGATCTGAGAATAACAATTGATAAAAATATTAAAAGCAAAGTATGTACATCAATGGCAAATTTATTTTCACAACATAAAAGTACCTGTTGTTTAAGAGGCTATTTTGTTTTAGAAGTCAAATTTATATATGGATATCCTTTATGGCTGAAAAGAATACTTCAGAAATTTAATCTTACCCGAAATGCAGTATCAAAATATTGTATCAGTGTTGATAAACATAAATCTGAAATTGAAATGCTGTTTAAACATTCTTCTATAGAATTTTCTCAAAGTATTTTTGATCGAAAACATTTACTATATCAAGAGGTTTTAGCAAATTAATGTTTGATAATATTCAAAATATTTTTGTTAGTTCTTTAAATGTGAGTCAAATAATATTAAATATTTTTATTGCCTTTATAGGTGGTTCAATTGTATCCTATATTTATCGAAAGACTAATCCAGGACCTAATTTCTCAGTATCCTATCTTAATTCTCTTATCATTCTATCAATGATCACCAGTATTGTTATAATGGTGATCGGGAACAATCTTGCCCGTGCTTTTGGTCTGGTTGGAGCTATGTCCATAATTCGTTTTCGGACAGCAGTTAAAGATATTCAGGATATTGTTTTTATATTCTTCTCACTTGCCATAGGTTTGGCGGCAGGAACTGGTTTGTACTCAGTGGCCTTAATTGGTTCTGTATTAGTAAGTGTGACATTGTTAATGCTATCAAAATGGAATATTATGTATCCACAACATGAGGAAATACTTGTACAGTTCTCATTCCGTAAACAAGATGATGATAAAAGACCATATCTTTCGATCTTTAATAAATATTGCAAAACAGCTGATTTAATCAATATAAAATCAATTGGTGAAGAAGATATTTATGAAATCTCTTATTATATTCAGTTAAAAAATAAAGAGGATTCTAAAGACTTTGTCCAGAAATTAAAAAAAATTAATGGTATAGATTATGTAAATTTATTATTCGATGAAGATAAATTGTAAAGTGTTTTCCTTCATGATAATCTCTACTGTTTGACAATCAAAAAACTACCAAACATCATTAAAAAATTTAATAATGAGATATATATAAATTAAAATATCTACTAATCGTAACTCAAATAGATTTATTCTTAATCACATCTCTTTACTTATTCTCATACACTACTTCTCCCCCGATGATAGTATAAACAATCTCAGTCTTCAGTATTTCATCTTCAGGAACAGTCATTACATCCTGTGAAAGCACAGTAATATCAGCCAGTTTTCCCGGGATCAGAGATCCTTTGATATTCTCCTCAAAAGCCGAGTAAGCACAGTTCAGAGTATAGCAGCGGAGAGTCTGTGCTCTGTTTAACTTCTGTTCAGGATAAAATTCTGTCCCGTCTTTTAATTTTCTGGTAACCGAAGCATAAAAATTGGCAATAGGATCAATATCCTCCACAGGACAATCAGTACCATTAGTAACTAATCCGTTTGTATGTATAATGTCTTTCCACATATAACTTCCCTGCTCTGCCCTTTTTTTACCTAATCTTTTTACAACATACGGTCCATCAGAAGTGCAGTGAACAGCCTGCATTGATGCAATAACTCCCAATTCTCCAAATCTGAATATATCAT
Source organism: bacterium (assembly GCA_046483025.1). Classification (GTDB taxonomy): domain Bacteria; phylum Zhuqueibacterota; class QNDG01; order QNDG01; family CAYUAG01; genus CAYUAG01. The sequence goes on along the minus strand of JAWODZ010000013.1, from coordinate 28,731 downwards.
CCGGATGCAGGTGCTGTGCGTGTTCAATTCTCCAGCGGTGGTCTTTTTTCTCAGGATATTTTTCAAAAGTTTCCTGATAAATATCCAGTACTTCACGATTTGCCCGATCCCCTATGGCATGAATACACAGCTGAAAATCATTCTGGATTGCAATTTCTGCTGTCTTCTTAATAACCGGAACCGGAGTAGTATTTAACCCGTAACTGCCGGGCAAATCAGTATAAGGTTCAAGAAACCAGGCTCCGTGAGAACCAAGAGCACCATCCATAAATCGTTTTATGGAACGCACGGTTAGATGATCATCTCCTATTCCGATTAATCTGTAATCATCGATCTTCTTTTCCAACATATCATTGCTCTCACCAATCATTACCCACAATCGAATATCTAATTGCTGATTTTCAGCCATATTCCTGAATAAATCTATAGTTTCAAATGAAGAGCCGGCATCATGAAACGAGGTTATTCCTTTAGTCAAACATTCTTTCTCTGCAAGTTTTATAGCTTTTATCTGTTCCTGCTTTAGTTCTTCTGAAGTAAGATTTGCTCTTGACTCAGAGAGTTTTTTACTGATCAATCCCTGAGCTGTTTCTCTGAATACTCCAATAGCTACTCCATTCTGATCCCTTACAATTTCTCCCCCTTCCGGATCCGGAGTTTTATTGGTTATACCTGCAATCTGCATAGCTTTTCCATTTGCTATACAGGAATGACCGCTGGCATGAGTTAATAATACGGGATTATCAGGCGAAACTTCACTTAACCGGTTATGATAAGGGAGTCCGTCTACTTGAGGCTGAGGAAGCTTATTCCACTTCTCCTGATGCCATCCTCTTCCCTGAATCCATATCCCGGGTTCAGTATTCTCAACCGCCTTTTTTACCATGCTAACTATTTCTGACCAATTTTTAGCTTTCTTCAAATCCAGTTTCATCATCGCTTTTCCCAGACTGATAAAATGGCCATGACCTTCGATAAAACCGGGAATTGCAAGTTTACCTTTTAAATCGATTACTTTGGTATTATCACCTCTATACTCTTTAATATCATTAACAGATCCAACTGCAAGAATTTTAGACCCTTTGACTGCTAAAGCTTCAGCTTCTGGATAATTCTTATCTACTGTAACTATCTTACCTCCTGTTAGAATGAGATCAGCATTCTTTACCTGGGAACAACCTGCTAAAATACTTAACAGCAGTAAACTCAGGAAAACTACCTGAATAATTTTCTTAAACATAAAATATCTCCTATTTTCAAATATGCTAAATTAGTAATTTTTAATTAATTGTCATCAACGAGACCATTCTAAAACTCACAAAATACAAAATATTAAGTAATTAATAACATTTAGTGTTTTTTGTGTAATTCGTGGATGATATCATTTTAGTCCGATCTTATAATCGAATTCATATTTTTACTATTTATATCTCAATCTTCTGTAAGGTATGACCCTCGGGTACAGATTCTTTTTCCTGATAAATATCCCAATAATGGGCACGAGCTTTACCCAGAATTTTATATAATTCATGGTTTTCTTCCGCCTGATGTTCGGAAAGTTTATTTCCTTTCTCATCTATGAGGATCAGTTTTTGAGCCCGGTTTAAAATGCCTGCTGTACCCACACTGCAGATTGCAATCAGCTCCTTGTTATTTGACTTCTCAATCAATTCACCATAAGTAATATCTCTTTCTTCTACCTTTACTCTCATATCCTTTAATATTGTACAAATTCCCTGTATGGTGATGGAAGGCAAAATCAGATTACTTTCCGGAATCTTAATAACCGTATTGTTTTTAAGAGCAATAAGACAGCAGGAAGTATCCCACTCCGTAACCTTTCTTGATTCCACCGGTTCATACGGACGGTCATCTAAAAATAAAGTTGAGTTGACTTCCGGGAAAATCTGCTTTACCGTATCTATGGCCTTGAGACTTATGAGATAATTCACTCCCAGTTTAAGGCAACCGGTTCCATTAACTCCAATAGCTCTTACCAAATTAGGTACAACTACTCCGGTAAATGGTTCGCCGAGATAACGGTCATATCTGCAAACAACAGCTCTGATAGAAGGATTTGCCGGAAAAGTAACTCCGATAGACTGATCTTCATCAAAAGTAAAAGGTCGCAGATATCCCTGAGCTTTTTGTTCTGCCATTTCAGTAAAAAATGATTTCATCTCCGGCTGCTTGAAAAAAGTGTTAAAAATATCTTTAATTTCCTGAAACGAAGGAACCAAATTCTGTTGTTCAAAACTGAGATTGAACTTCATACTTCTTTGCAGCCGTTCGATATTTTTATCCAGATTTAAAAAATTAGCTTCAATCTTGCCGGTATCATTATTTTTCTTGCAGAAAAATCTGATTCCTTCAAAGGCAAGAAAAATACCATAGTGAATGGAACGAGAAACAGAAAAAACTTTATCATCTGCTTGATTGAAAGCAAGAGATTTATCCTTGAGTAGATAACGCATCTGCTTTTCAGCCCATTTAATACCTTCAAATCCTGCCATTATCATTCTCCTTTTTTATTTTAAAAATATTAATTTCTTTATAGAATGTCAAGCAATCTTAAATGGAAAAATGTAGGTTATATATAAATCAAAACCGATATATTATATAGTTATATTATTAAAAAAATAAATTAAGTTGTATTTTTATCTGACACAATAAATCTATCTACCAGATTATTTAAATCCTCAACACTTTCATTCAGATCATTAATAGTAGTGGTAACTTCACGAATCGACTGTGTATTTTCTGTGCTGGCATTATTAATAGTTGTAATACTGTTACGTATTTTATTTATCGATTCAGTTTGCTTTCTATATAGTTGATTAGTATATTCAACTATTTCTAATGTTTTTTGACTGGTTTCATTGATTTCTTCGTTCTTCTTTGATGCATTATCAGCTTGACCGGTTACTTCATTAATCATACTAACATTTTCATCTACAGCACTAACCACGTGCTGCATTTTTGACCAAATAGTCTGGGCAATATCAGAAATCTCATTAGTAAAACGCCTGGTTTGTTCAGATAAATTTCTTACTTCATCAACTACAACTGAAAATCCCTTACCCTGTTCACCCGCTTTTATTGCCTGGATGGCAGCATTAAGGGCAAGTAAATTTGTCTGAACAGAAATATCTGATATAACTTCTACAATCTGAGTAATTGTTTTCGAACTCTTTTGCAGTTCTTGTATATTATCTTCAAATTCATTTTCTTTTTTCTGTACTGTTATGATACTTTCTTTTAATTTTTGGTTTATATCTTTACCTTTTCCTGCAATCTCACTGCTGATTTCAGCTTGCTTTACCATATTTTCAGTGTTCTCCATTGTACCTTCAAGATTATCTGCCAGTTGTTTGATAGTTGAAGTGATACTATCAATCTGAATAGATTGATTTTTAGTATTTGTTGAAATTTCCGCGGTAGTTACTGACAACTGATTAAAAGCAGTTACAAGTTCTCTAACCATATTTTGAACTTTTGAAATAATTAATCCAAGTTTTTCAGCAAAAATATTATAGTAATATGCAATTTCACCTAATTCATCTTTTGATGATATTTCAATTCTCTTTGTTAGATCTCCGCCTCCTTCAGAAATATCTTTCAATAGATTGATTAAATACTTAATTCTTCTTTCAAATCTGTTACTAAAGAATATGCCAATCAGAATTAAAACAATAAGCGCTATAATTGAACCTACAATAAAAATAATAATAACAACCTTTTTTTCATTCTCTATTGCCTGTATTCCTGCTTTTAAGTAAAAATATCCTAAAAATTTATCTCCTGATGAAAAAATTGGTGTAATGCATACCAGAGATTTATCTTTGCCTTCAGTTGTCCGACCAATTTTTGTTTCTTTTATATCTTCACCAAGTACTTCAATATATTCAAGATTCGAAATATCTGTTAAGTCTTTATCGCGATAGGCAGGATTCAATGAATAATAGACTCTCCTGTCTGTCCCTACAAGCAATGCTTCTTCAATATCTTCTCCAATGAATTGTTTCATTATTTCCGGATCATCAACAGAACTGTATCGCAATGCATTGTTCAAAAATAGTTTTCCCGGGACTTTTATTTGAGAAACAAATCTTTTTTCAATCCGATTTGAGAAATAATTAATATTATACATGCCCAGTAAAATTAGCACTATCACCTGAACTAATATAATAATTCCTACAATTTTAAAAATAAAACTATTTAATAACTTTTCTTTTATAGAATTCATTGTATTCTCTCACTATCAATAATAAAATTAAAAATATCGCATTAATCCATAAAACACTTCTTGTGCTGTTTTTTCTCTGCGAAGCAAAGCATGAAGATATTGACAAAATCTTGTATAAGGTATACTATGATTACTTCCAAATAAATAATCCAAATCTGTATCATAATAACCAATATTGTTCCCATATTTCTCACTTATGGAATTAACAAAAACTTCATGTACATCTCCTCCAAATCCTTTCGCATCCATATAGCCATAAGTTCCCGAAGGACTTTTGGCATATCTTATCCAGTCTTGAACAAAATCTTTATTTGTCCAATGCATAAGAAGTTCAATTGCTAAATCTTTATTAGGTGAATTTTTTAAAACCGCAAAATTTGGACTATACCCTCCCATATAATAATTAATCTGATCAAATACTGGTAATTCTGCCGGAATCATTTTTTTTACTTTTTCTTTGTCTATGACTTCCCAGTTATTATACATCCAGCTTCCATTTACATAAAACAATGCCTTATTGTTTAACACAACTCCTTTTGAGTTATCCCAACGATATGATTCAGCAGATTCAATTAATGGATCATATTTCCCCAATTCTTCAAAAGCTTTTAGAGTTTGTAGTAATCCTCGCTTGTTTTTTTGAGTGAAATAATCAGGAATTGTATACTCTGATGAATAATTTATTGCAGATTTAAAAAGATGCTGGAATAGAATCTCTATTGTTACCCAATCACCTGAATCATGAAAAGCAGCAAAATTAGTCCCATGCTGTTTGTTATAATCTGCAACTTCCTTAACATAGTTCAACAGGTCTTCAAATTTCATATTGAAATGCTTAACATTAAGACCAATTATATCTGCTACTTCTTTGTTATAAAATATTGCATAATAATAACCTTCTATACAAGGACCAATGTAAATGCCATCAGTATCTTTCATATATTTGGGATCGTTTAAAATAAAATCTTTTTGAGTTTCATCAAAACCAGGAACATTCCTGAAATCAACCAAATATTTATGACCCCAATCTGGATCATTTAATTGTTTTCCTATCAACGAATAGGCTGCTCCGATTATCGGAATTATATCCCATTCAATACTATCATTTTTGATCATTTTTGCAACATACCGTGGAATTTGTTCAAAATAAGGAGCATCAATATTCTGTATTTCCGCAATATCTTCAGGAAATTTCATATTAACTTGTACATTTTGATGCAGCAAACTGAATTCATCAAGTACTTTGTGAATTAATACCTTTCTTTTACCTTCATTTTTCCAATAACCAATCCAATTAATTTTATTTTCTTTTTCGACTGGTGGTTTTATTCCCCCGTGTAAATTTATATTCTTAATAATAGTCTTTAATTCCTGGGTATCATACTGTCTCTGCCCGTAGAATGAACATTGAAAATGGAATAAAACACCTGTTAACACAAGTAACAGCTTTATTATATTAAATATATTTTTTTTCAATTTTCTCACCAATTACATATTGAAACAATATTTACATTATGAAAATAAATAATTATCAGGAATAAGGAAAAAAATTTAAAGACATTAAATTTTAGATATTTATGCATAAAAATGACCTAACAGTAGACTGATAATTATTGTATAATATTAACAGCATAAACCATGCCTGTTTTCTTCTTAATCTCTTATTTATAAAAAATTAAAGTGGGTATGTTCGAGGCAGTGGTATACACGTGATTTTTGAATACCAAGAGACACTGTGCATGCTATCCAGAAACAACTGCTTCTCTTCCGAGATAAGAAGTCTGTAAAATGTAGATGCAATAGTATCACTTCTGCACTGCAATATTGAAAATGATTATACAAAAATCACACTAAGCCGATTCTCTTTTAATCAATTCTACATCAAGGATCTTATGTTTTTGTATGTTTTCATTTCTATTAACTATATTTAATAACATTTCTGCAGAAGATTTTCCTAATTCATAAATTGGTTGCCGTATGGTTGTTAACGAAGGTTTAACATAAGCAGCAAGTTCAATATCATCAAAACCCATAACTGCAATATCTTCAGGTATTCCTAAATTTTTGTTCTTTATTCGTTCCATAACTCCAATCGCCATATAATCATCTGAACAAAAAATGGCTGTAGGGATGGTATCACCTGTAAAAAATTTTTCGGACTCGGCATAAGCTTTTTCTTTGGAAAAATCACCATAAATTATCCATTCATCTGGACAATGCAAATTATATTCAGTCATAGCTGTTTTAAAGCCCCTCATCCTGTCCCTGGCATTAGTTTCATCCATACTTCCTGCCACAAAAGCAATTTTTCTGTGACCTAAGTTATAAAGATATTTAACAGCCATCTTTGCACCTTTAATATTATGGGAATCAATATAGTGTATTTTATCTGAAGAACATTTATAATTGACCAATACAAAAGGAAAATCAATTTCCACAAGCTTCTTAAGATTGGGATCATTAATCTTGGTTTTTACTAAGATCATACCATCCAACATCTTGGTTCGAGAAATATTCAAATAAGCTGTATCTGATTCCCGGGAGATATCAACAGGACATAATATAATTTTATAATCATTTTTCAAGGCAACATCTGTTACCCCGCTGAGAATCTGAGCAATATAATTATCCAAAAACATGTGCTCAATCTTTGGAACTATGACTCCAATAATTTTGGTCTTCTTGCTGGCCAGGCTGCGAGCAATAAGATTAGGGTGATATTCCATTTTATCGATAACCTTACGTATCCGCTCAGCAGTTTCTGGTGCAACCTGACCTTTTCCACTAAGAACCCTAGAGACTGTCATCTTGGATACATTTGCTTCTCTGGCAATATCTGCTATAGTTACTTTCATTGTTTTTTATATAACCTCTTTTGAAGCTTCTATATACAGTGCACCTGCTCCCAATAATGCTATATTATGATTCCCTGATTCTTCTACAACTAAATTCTTAATGGTTCTTTTGTAGGGAAAACTCTGTAGCCTCTTCCACAATGAATCTTTAAAATATTTAAAAGATTTACTCACTGAGCCGCCAAAAATTATTGCTTCCGGATCAACAGAATAAAGAATAAATATAACCGCAACACCTAAATAATCACCATACTGTTTAAAAATTTCCAAAGCATGTTTATCCCCCTCTTCTGCCCTCTGAAACAGATCTTCACCAGTTGTATGGTATAGACTGGTAAAAAATTTCCCACTACAATAATCTTCTATAATCCCATCTCTATAAGGAAGAGATCCAAATTCTCCAGCTCCGCAATTGGAACCGGAATATAGTCTGTTATTAATAATTATTCCGGTTCCAATACCTGTTCCAAGAGTCACCCCCACCATATTCCTGTATTTTATTCCCTTACCAAAATATTTTTCACCCACAGCAAAACAATTAGCATCATTATTAATATATACAGGAAGATTAAAATGTTTCTCAACTATTTTTTTCAAAGGTACTTTTTTCCAGGAAGGAATATTTTGAACATCATATACTATTCCTTTATTCAGATCAACAAGACTTGGAACACCTATTCCCATTCCCGCTACCTCAGAACTATACACTGACTCAATGGAATTAATAATCATTTCAATAATTGCTTCTTGTTTACTATCTGATTTAATTTGTCTTTTTTCTTCCTTAACAATTTGATTTCCGTTAATTCTACCTGCCATCACATTTGTTCCTCCCAAATCCACCCCAATTACTGATTTTTCTATCATCTAATCTCCCTGGTTATTAAATTATTCAAATTATATTTCATATTCAAGAAAAATTATTATTGTTGACACAAAACTATTCAAAAATGGTCTTATTCTTAATTAAGGGTTTTGACCAAAAACCGATACTTAATATATAACCTAATGTTAAGTATAGAAACATCATTCCAAATCTCAATCCAATATAGTCGGCCATCCATCCAATTACTGCCGGAACAATGGCTCCACCAATAATACCAGTACATAATATTCCTGAAAAAGTACCATGTTCCTTGGAAACCGAGTTTAAAGCCAGAGAAAAAATAATCGACCACATCACCGAATAGAAAAAACCAACTGCCGGAAACGAATATATAGCTACTGATACAGGGGCGAGCAATGAAACAGTTAATGCAATAATTGCAAAAACCGAAGCAATTTTTAAAACATTCTTACTGTTAAATATTTTAAGTATTATTACACCCAATCCGCACCCTATAGTGAAAGCCAGCCAAAAATTCGCCACCACACTGGCTCCAACTGTTTCTGGATTCACATTGTGATAATTCTTTAAAAATTCAGAAATCCAGTTAGCAATACCCTGCTCTGAACCCACGTAACAGAAAATTCCCAAGAAATAAAGTACTACAATTTTATTTTTAAACATCCGCTTATGAACTTCCCAGGCTCCCACTTTCTCATCCGACTTTAACTCTACTGCAGGGATTTTCAAAAAAGCTATAATTACAGCCATTAAGGCAGTAATAACTACAAAAATCCAGTATATTGAAATCCAGGAAAGATTTTCAGGCGTCACTTTACTGACTATTTCAATAATAAAATCTCTATCAATAGCAGGACTTTTAAGATTTGTTACCAGATAGGAGTATATATGAGGGCCAACATATCCGGCACCGCTGAAAAACAATTGAGCAATCACTGAATTAGCAGCAAAATGTTCTTCTCCTCCGGCACTTCTAAGCAGCGGATTGATAACTACCTGCAGCATAGCCATTCCCGCTCCTATACTAAACAAACTGATAAGATATACCGGGAAATAGGGAAATAAACCAAACAATAAAGCAGCTGCACAAGCTAATATAAAAGGAAATACCAACATTGTTTTTCTGTGAAATTTTTTTACCATCATACCGGATGGTATTGACATTACCCCATAAGCGATAAAAAATGCCAGGGGCAACAAACCAGCAAGTCCGTGAGTTAAGCTGTAACTTGCTTTCACCTGAGGCAATACTGCATTAATGATATTTGTTAACAAAGATATCATAAAAAAGATGACGACAATTAATATCACCATACCCAAACTTCTGTTATTCTTCATAGTCAATCCTTTCTAAGTCTATTTATTTTACATAAAAAACCATCTATTGATTAATTACAAAGCAGAGCCTTGTCAATTATATATTGATGATTAACAATTTTTATATTTCTCTTCTTAATAAATCCCCTGACTTTAGGATGTGTTAACATTTCGGTGACAGCTGCTCTATGCTCCGCCATATGGACATCAGCTTCATAACCAGGACTGTTGACTGCTCGCATTTCCGGGGTATTTATTCCCGGATGAACCACTAAATAATACAACTGTCCAGGCTGCATGTGTTGTAAATGATAGAGCAAAGAATCAATTTTTTCTTCTACTGGTACTGACCATAAACTAACACCCTCTGCGATGTCTCTGATTTTCCAGTCTGGTACTAATCCATATTCTTCTGCCAATTCTCCCACCAGGTTTTTTAATTCCGGTGTTGCTACCGCTGCTCCCATGTGACAGGAAATATGATTAATTCGGGGAATTTTCTTAATTGCTTTCTCTATTTGTGCTCTTAATTCCGTTTCGACTTCTTTTAAATTAAAATCCGACTCCACAAAACAATAGTTGGTATTAAATAATTTTTCAAAAATTGAATTTTTTTCGGTCCTTTGAAAAAAATAACCATCTTCATCGACTATAGTTGAATTTTTACCAATAGGTCCCACCGGTCCCCATCTGTAATTAAACCATTCTGAGGTAAGAGTTAAATGCACGCCTGCTTCAAGTTCAGGATTTTCTTTAAGAATTTTCACTCCTTCATTAAACCAACCCGGGGGGACCATAAGTTCTGCTGAAGATAATATTCCATCCTGAAATGATTTAATAAAAGCCATATTAGCTCCATGAGCAAAACCAATATCATCTCCTCGTACAAGCAACCATATTTCATTCCCAGGTATTTTGACTATATCTGCACCTATGGTCAATACAACAGGTAAGAAAGTAATAAAAATAACAATAACTAATACTAATTTTATAAAAATGTATCTGTTTTCTTTCATGATTTCCTCTTATAATATTCTAATCAATATTAATAATTAATATTCAATCCATTAATCTCAATACCAGGTTTTTGGCCCTTTAAATCATCCTTAAAAAATCTCACATTCAACACTCTTTTTTCTCCTGGCAGCAGAGATATATAATTGTCATCCCAGAAAACCGGCAAGACACATTCTCCTGTTTTCTCTCTTACAAGTTTCAGCTGGATAAAAAAAGCAATTTTTTCTCCTGTATTTTCCATAATTAATTTCACCTCTTGCTCTTTGTCTTTATCCAGTATTGAATACGTATACTGTATCTCAGTTTCAGGTAATCTGTTGAGAGACCGCATATCAGCATATTCTTTAATCGGAGTTATAAACCATTTGGAATTTTCAAAATCCAATTTATCAAATGTTTTCGGCAGCCAGTAAAAATTCCGGGCTATGATTTTTCCGGTATTATCCTCAAGATGCAAGTAGAGGAAAAACACTTGAGAAATATCTTGGGGAATGGATAAATCAAAGATTTTTTTAGAGGAATTCTGTTTAACAGTAGTGATAACCGTATCAGTTAAAACCGCTTCTGAATCAAAATTATATAATGAGATATGAGCAACTGCTCTCTCCAGGTCTTTTAGAGTATCATTATGGATATAAATATCTTTATTTTGATAATTAAAAATCAGATTAAATGACTGACAAGCCTTTTGGGCTCCATAATAGGCTCCATTTGGTCGAAGATACCAGTCATAAAGCTGCCAGTACACACTTGGCCAGGCAGAATTGAGCATCCACTGAATTATTCCGGTTGATTGATATTTATTTACACAAAAACTCTCAAACATCGGCCGCATTGCTTCATAACTTGCTATTTGAGATTTATAGGTAAACTCTTCTACATTTTCACTGGGCCCGTACCGATTATTCAATGCCTCTAAAAAATAATCAATATTATCAAATTCATGTCTGCTGCAGTGATAATTCCAGACACTATTTACTGGCCATAAAGAATCCGGGGGGATCATCCTTCTGAGACTTTCCACTGGAGGTGGTTGAGGTCCTGGACCGGTTTCAGTATTAAATCCAAAAGCTCCTCCATTCTTCTCATCTTCATACCAGTAATTGGGCGCTACATAACCATAGGGTCCATTCATTTTTACTCTGGTAGAACCACTTACTTCACTTTCCAGCCAGCCACATGAAGCCAGAGTAGGACGGGTCTGATCAATTTCTGAGAATATATTATAATATTTTTTTTCCAGAGTTGGTCGAGGTAATTTATCACTGCCTAATACCCATACAAAGACAGAAGGATGATTCCGTAACCAGAGAACTTGATCTCGCATTGATTCTGCCACCAGATCCATTTCCTCGTCTGTTTTTACCCCTCCGAATTCATCAACATCCTTGCCTACATATCCCTTCCACTCCCAGTGGCAGCTCCATCCGACCATAATAAGAATTCCATACTCATCCGCTAGCTCATATAGTTTACTGCTGTTTCCCCAGAAACCTTCCAGCCGGATACTGTTTAGATTCATATCCCTGACATACTGCATTTGTGCTCTCAATCTTTTCTCATCTTCCCTTAAAAACAAATCATCTACCCAGCCACCGCCCCTGATCAGTATTTTTTTTCCGTTAACCTTATATCCTCGATGGCCATCCTGGTTGATAAAATCAGAAACTTCCCTTATACCGAACTGTACATTCTCTCTGTCACTGACTTTCCCGTCAAGTTCCACTTCCATTGTAAGATGATAGAGATGTGGTTTCCCGATAGTATGCGGCCACCAGAGCCGGGGATTGGTAATTTTCAGAGCATTGTGTCTGTCCGGTTCAAATACCACTGTTTTCTTTTGCTTAGGGTTTAATAAACAAGAAGTTGTAAATTTTTGTTCACTTAGTCTTCCTATGACTGTACATTCAACTTTTTGATCAGATAGGTTTTCCAGTTCTGCTGACACTCGAAGTTCAGCCTTATCTAAAGTTTCAAGATCAACATCTGTTTGTACAAAAGTATTTCTAATGGCAACCGGCTTCACTCTTTTTAAGGTAACAGGCCGCCATAATCCCATATTCTCATCAGGAGGCCGGGGATTCCAATCTACATATCCTATAGTAAAATCACCGGGCTGAGGAGGGTATACTTTCACTGCCAGAACATTATTTTTGGGTTTAACAAAATCAGAAATATCCAACCGAAACATCCTGAAACTTCCTTTTATACTCTCTGGTGAAGCAATCTTTTGCTTGTTTAACCAGACTTCAGCACTGTAATTTATCCCTTCAAAAACAAGCAGTATTTTTTCCTGGTCAGTGAGATGAGGAAGATCAAACTCTTTCCGATACCACCAGGGAGACTGGAATCTTTTTTTATCAATCAATTCCAGATTTTTACCAACAAAAACATTTTCATACTGACCTGCATTAATCAGATTAGCAAAAACTGTGGAAGGAACCTCTGCTGAAATTCCTGTCTGATGGTCAATCCCGTCATCTGATATTTCTTCACCTTGAATTTCAAACTCAGAATCATCAAAAATCTGCCACTTTTGCTCCAGAATCATGGAATATGGGTTGAAATTATTAAATGGTGATGAACTTGTAATACAACTGCTTAAAAATAAAATGAAAAAAATCATACAAACATTACAAATAAAAATTCTCATGTTAGAACTCCTTCATATTTATTGATTCTTTTTCTATCTCTTTAAAATAATTCATAGTTCCTACTTTCAGTTCTTCAGTTGCTTCTTCATCACAAACTATAATTCCGTGTTTATGAAGTTGGAGCATGGAAACAGTCCACATATGATTTACTCCTTCTTCCACACATTTCTGCAAAGCATGGGCTTTGGAAAATCCGCTGATAATAATCACTACCTCATTAGCATCCATTACTGTTCCCACACCTACCGTAAGAGCTGTTTTAGGGACCTTTTCAGGATCATTGTCAAAAAAGCGGGAATTGGCTATACGGGTATCTTCGGTTAAAGTTTTTAACCGTGTACGGGATGAAAGGGAAGATCCCGGTTCATTAAATGCAATATGTCCATCAGGTCCAATGCCGCCGAGAAAAAGATTAATTCCCCCCTGGTCACTAATTTTTTTCTCAAAGCTATCACATTCAGCCTGGAGATCAGATGCATTCCCATCCAAAATATTAACATTTTCTTTGGGAATATCAATATGATTGAAAAGATGTTCATACATAAAATAATAGTAACTTTGAGGATGTTCCTTAGCCAGCCCTACATATTCATCCATATTAAAGGTTATAACATTTTTAAATGAAATTTCCTGATTTTGGTGCATTTTCACCAGTTCTTTATAGGTACCAACCGGTGAAGATCCAGTAGGGAGGCCTAATACAAAGGGCCGTTGAGGAGTTGGATCAAATTCTTTTATTCGTTTGCAGATATGTTTTGCTGTCCAGATGCTCAAATTCTCATAATTGTTTTGGATTATAATTCTCATACCTAAGCTTACTCCTTTACTTTAATTATTTACAAGACGAATACATTTTTTCAAGGGTGGATATTCAAGAGGTTCTTCTAATCTTGACCAGCTGGTAAACAGATGTCCGAGTACTTTAGGATTATTGAATTTTTGAGAGTACTTAATGAGTCTCGTACATGCTTCTACATCCCTAAAGCTGGTTGGCAACACTCGGAATCCTTTTTCAATAAACATTTCAATAGAGGGATAGGTTTCTCGTATTTCATAATGCCAATCACAAATAATAATATCATTCGGGATCATATCAACTGCTCCGGCAGTTCCATTAAGAGAACTTTCCCATTCTCCGTAATCATACTGGTTTCCATCAATCAGTCTGTCACCCCACATGAGCATCTCCACTTCTCTTTTTTCTACCAGATGATGATAAAAATCATTGACTACTTTAGCATATACTTCAGCCGGATCCTTATCTTTAATCACTGAATTCTCATTATTAATCAGAAAAACTTCATCCATTCCTACATGAATAGCATCAGCACTAAAAGCATCAATGAGTTCATCAATAAGTTCAAAAATTATTTTGTGAACTTTGGGATTATAGGGATTCCATTCTCTGCAGTAAATATTTTCATTGTTCGGGAAAGCATCTGGTGTCACATCAAACTCGGGGTACTGGATTAAAAGAGGATAGGTTTCTTCTGCCCAGGACTGGTGACCAAAACATTGAAATTCAATAACTAATCGAATATCATGTTTTCTGCAGAAATCAGCAAACCGCTTTGCCCCTTGTACGGTAATTTGCTTATCCTCCTGTCTTAATTCAGGATGAGATGCATACTGAAAATGATAATCTACCTCCAGAACAAGGACATTAATCCCTTTTTCTGCCAAACCGGGTATTGTCTTTTCAAAATCTGCAAGATTTTCATCCTGGTAGTATCCCAGTAAATGCAGTGCTCTCCAGGGTTCCTGTTTATTCGGTCCTACCATACCTTTTTTAGGTGCTGCACAACCCATTATTATCACCATACAACAAGTAATAAGTTTAATTATTGTTTTCATTTTTTCCTCTTGTTTTAAAATAATAAAAATTCAATCTCATCTATAAATTAGCCTCTTCTGCTCATCCTGGAGCTATTTATCAGAAATAATATCCTTTACTATAGATAACTTTTCTGAAGAAGAGGCTAATCGTTCCCAATTCCAGAAAACCACACCTCTGGAAGGTTTATGTAAGGCAAAAATTAATGCTTTTTTAAATGCAGTCGGACTGAAATCTTCATCAAGATAGGCTTTACTTACCTGGATACTGGGTAATACCGCTGCTGCGGATTCCTCTTGAATATTCATAACCACTGAATGTATCCAGGATGCTGGTCGTTTCACCATATGATTATAACACATTGGAGAAATACAATCCACATAGTCTGATAATGCGTTGAAATCCTGTCCGGCAACAGTTTTAACTGCATTATTATAATCTTGATTTCTCCAGGGAACAGCATGCAGATTAATGAAAATATCCGGCTTTATCTCTCTTGCAGCATGTACTACCTCCTTGACCATTTCTGTAATAATAGTACATTTCCATTCTGTCCATTCTTTTTTATAATTATTTAAAATCCAGCTACTTACCTTCTTTTTTTCAGTTATCTCAAAATTCCCGGGAAAATCTATATTTAAATCTTTACAAAATTTTTCTATACACTGATTACAAAAACAGGTTAAAGGTAAATCATCAATTTCAGCATCAGGATAAACCATCTCCCAAAATACAAAGTAACGAATAAAATCAATACTTAATCCATCCGGATTACTGCTTCTGATTATATCCTTTATAAATTGTATTTTCCTTTTTTTATATTCAGCTCTGGTTGGACAGACAAATTCCACCCAATCATCAACTGCTTTTTTACCCGTTGAGGTTACTGCATAATAATCCGGATTCTTGTGTAAAAATTCAGGATTATAAAAGATGGGAACTATGAGAAATCGTTGTATCTCATACCTTTCTGCCATTTTTCTGAAAGTTTTGTTTGAATCAAGTGACAAGCCTACAAATGCTGTATTTATCCCCACCTTTTTCCATTGCTTAAAAAGGTGAGTGAAATCATGGTGGAAATCATAGATTTTTACTCCCTTGATTACTGCAGGCATAACAACTTCTGATCTCTGTTTAGTGCAGCTATACAGTAAACAGCAAAATAACAATAAAACAACTGCATAGATCCATACTTTTTTCTTATCTGAGAACATATCAATACCCCGTAATTTTAGTAATTGATGATAGCTGAATAACATCCTGTAATGTAAAATCCACCCAGAAAACTCCACAGTTTTGATCTACTCTGTCTGCAAGTGCAACTCCAATATCATAGGGTGGGTTATCTAAATACTGCCACCATGATTGATCCCTACTGTAGCCAACCTGAAAAAAAACTGTATTGGGAGAAAAATAATCTGCCCAATAATTTGTCATCTCATCAATAAAATCTGTAAATGTATTGAATCCCTGACTATCATCCACAAAAATCATATCTCCCCTGTAATTATCAGGCATCCATCTTCTGTCCCAATGCTTAAGAAATAATTTATAATCCTCATTATAGGATTTAACTTTCTGTTCCCAGGTTTGAGCGGAATCATCTTTAACCGGTATACCCCAACCTGGATTCTCAGATACACGGTACCACTCCACATCAATGCCAAATCCTGCTACACAGGGATGGTGTCCGTATTTCTCTAATACTATATCTATCAATTCCTGTATATCAGCATCTGCAGGTTCTACCTGGAGAAACACTTTTATTCCCTGATTATCAAAATGGGACAGATGGGATTCATGTTTATCAAATTGATGAAAGGAAATATTCTTATGGTTTAGACCATCAGAGGGAAACTCCAGACGACAGGTCTTTTGTCCGCCCATTACTCCTACAATCCAAATTCCGCAAGGATCGGAACCCTTAAAATAGGAGGCAATGGTATCCATAGCCTCTTCCCATTCTGAAGGTGACGGAAATGGATAAATTCCATAACTTGAAGATCGGACTCCGCCGTAAATAACATTACTGACTACAGTGGTATCTTCCGATATATCCTCCTCATCACTATCATCTGGTCCAGTAACATTGTTATCACAATGTGCAATAAAAAAAATCACACTCATAACCATAATGACTTTTACCAATACTATTAATAAATCCGAAAAAGAGCTTCCTTCTTTTATACTTCTCAATTAGTGACCTCCGAAAAAACATCTCTCAAGGTAAAATCAACCCAAAAAACACAGCATTGCTGTTCGATCTCCCTGGCAATTGCTATCCCAATATCCTGAGGCGGCACTGTTAATGCGTCCCACCATTTTCGATCAGAATCATAGCCAATCTGATATCCCACCATATTGGGTTTAAAATAATCTGCCCAGTAACCGGTGAATTCCCTATGCATATCGGAAAAATTCTTTAACATCTGACTATCTGAAATAAACAGTATGTCTCCCCGATAATTCGGAGGCATCCATTTTCTATCCCAATGTTTTAAAAATAACCTGTATTCATCGTTATATTCTCTGAGATGCTCTTCCCACTGTTTTGCCTGGTCATCCTTAACCGGCATTCCCCACCCCTTCCTCTCAATTTCTCTGTACCATTCCACATCCACCCCGAATCCTATAACACATTGATGATGTTTATATCTACTGAGCACCAAATCCATAAGTTCAACTACATCTGCACTGGCTGGTTCAACCTGTAAAAATATTTTCACTCCGGTGGAATCAAAATAATTCAGATATTTTTCATGACGGTCAGTAGAATCAAATACAACTTTATTATATTCTTTGTCATTTGAAGGGAACTGAAGATAACATTTATCCGGTCTTTTCAAGACTCCTACTATCCACACTGCACATGGTTGTGCCCCCGGATAATAATCACACATTTGATCTATAGCGGATTGCCATTCTGTCTGTTTGGGAAAAGGACGAATCCCATAACTGGAAGAACGTACTCCGGCATATTGAATTTTACCAGGAGATAGATCATTTAATGTATAGTGTCTTACTACTTTTTTGGCACATCCCAATATAAGTACAATTAATAATAAAACACTGCATACTATTATTCTTTTCATTATTTTATCTCCTCTTTATTGCATAATAATAATATTTTTGTTCCACTCAATTCTTCTGAATGTATATGAACAAAATATATTCCACTTGAAAGATCAGCAGTCTGGAAAAATACATGGTATTGACCAGGATTAAATTTTCGGTTAACAAGGATTGTCAGTTTTTCTCCTAATATATTAAATATACTGATATTTACCAACATTTTTTACTGTAAAATGGAATTGGATAGCAGTGTTAAAGGGATAAGGATACTTGTGCAAAAGATTGCTTTTTTGCTGTATTGTTAAAAAATTAGGATGAGAACAAAAATCCGGAGCGCCCCCTAAATGACAACCATCACCGTTAGGAGTATTGCTTAAATACCAGTATTCAGTACCACCATGCTGCTGCGTTTCATACAATTTAACCCCCAGTTTTAATATCCAGGCATAGTCTTCTCTATCAAATTCAAATGAAAATACTGCAGAGTTGATTAAAAGTGAACCAGAAATTGAAAATGTCACTGTTTTTAACATAATTATTTAAGTATATAATTCTATTTATTTTTTCAAAAAAATCAAAAAAAGGGAACCCGAATTTCCCATCAGGCCCCCTAATTTTTTGATTACTTATTCATATCACCATTAATAGGTATGCAACAACTTTTGTAATTCCTTTTTACAACCATATAAAAATAAGTGATCTGAAACCATTTCTAGGTATATATATTACTATTTCATCAAAATCATTTTCTTCATCATCGACTGTGAACCCATCTGCAGTTTGTAAATATAAATACCGCTGGAAACGGTTTGTCCCATATCATCTTTTCCATTCCACTCAATACTGTAGGAACCTGCCGGTACATTTTCTCTACTGACTAATGTACGTATCTTTTGTCCCAGAGAATTATACACAATCAATTTTACATCATTGGTGCTGTTGAGTCTGTAATCAATTGAAGTGATCGGGTTAAAAGGATTGGGATAGTTTTGTCCCAGGGCAAACGTACTTGGTACAGAAAGATCATTCTGTTTATCAACTGAAGAGAGATCTTCATAATAAGACTCGAGTTCATTCGGGTAATATTCCAGGCTGCCGATAGGATACCCGTCTGTTCCCATTTGTGAAAGTGAGTGAGAAAAATCTTCCGGTAAAGGCCACTGCAGATTGGCGTAATGATAATCCGGATAATCTACGGAATCCGGATCCCATCCCCAAATATCAATACCGCCTCCGGCATAAATATTATAGACAAAATCAACCATTTTATCGGTTCCGCCAAAATTAACAAATTCGGGATCTTCATTGATATTATTTTCATCAACCAGATAGGGATACACAGCATCATTGCCAAACATTGATAGGGCTCTGTCTGTCATCCATTTGGGAGCTACAGTTGAATCAAGTTGAGTGTGAAGATCAACAACTTCCTGGGACCAGAAATAACAGTTGTTCTTTAAGTCGATTCTTCTATCTCCTTCGTCAATATAGGAAGTAGCTGCCAGAGAATCGGAAGCATCCGGATCATTTGCAGCCAGTGTATCAACGTCAATAACGCTGGCTTGACCTGCGGCATGATCTTCGGCATCAGCTAATGCTGATTGAGGTACGCTGGCTACCATAGTATTATAGAAAATATTATTGGTGATGGTTGCATCAGAATAACTATTCAAACTACTGAACAGCCGTACAATATTAACCAGGGTACAATGATCGAATTCAAAATAGTTACAGCGGGCTTGTCCGGCATAATTTACCGGTGAACCAACCATATTGAAGAAGGTGGTATTTCTACAAATTAAAGTATCAATGGTACTTGAACCGCCTTCAAAAAAGAAAGGGCACCAACTGTCCGGAGAGGTCGCATTTCGAATATGGCACTTGTCAATGTAAAATTTAACGCCGTCTACATAAGCCTCCAGCAGTCCCCATCCGGATACAGTAAAATGGCATCCTTCCATTACTATTCTTTTGTTTTCAGCATGTAACTTGATAATATTGGCCCAGGAATATCCCTCATCCTGAGTAGTGGTACTGAAAGCAATGTTTTTACAGGTTATATCATTCCAGGTGGTAATACAATGAGCATAGGGAACTCCACCTTCAGCATCAGTGGTAATGATTATCTTTGGGGGTTTGGTTTCAGATGTTGTACCTGGTTCATCTGCCACTAAAGTAATAGGATTTGTAAAAACCGGTGACTGATTGTAAAAATAATATTTACCTCTTTCCAGTTTGTATACATCATGTAACTGTTCACCATTAGCATTGGTATCTGCAACCACGTATTGAATCAAAGCATTAACGATAGGGGCACCTTCACCATCAGTTGCCGGGACAAGTAGGGTATCGGCCTCTGCTGCCTGCAGAATAGTTGCACAAAACATTACTGCCACAACTAATACTAGGAAATTTAACCATCTTTTCATTTTTTGTCCTCCCGTTTTGATTAGAATTTACTTTCTTTCTTAACATCATTCACTAAATACAATTTATTTGCTTTATCCCTCCTTTCTTTAAATTATGAAAAAATACTATTGAAATCTGTATCTCAGTCCTAACCCGGCCGTCATCCCGTAATAAGATTTAAATGTATAAAAATCAGTTGATTGATTTATATGTCCTCTGTCAACCGCTTTGGTTACATTACTTATGTTAGCAAATAATTCCAGTCCTTGAATAGGCAGTTTCTGCTTTACAGATACATCATATAAAGTCAAGGCATCAGTAAATCCTCTTAATTCTTCATAAAAATTATTACTTACAAATACATCGGTTTTGTACTGCATCGAACCTCGTATGGAAAATCCTTTATAATCATAGCCAATAGTCAAATTAAGCATATCATCCGGTTGATCTAGTAAAGGTGCGGAATAGGATGAATCTATAACTCCCACCAGCTGCTTGACCGGAAATAATCCTTCTGTTACCCACTCATATTGCGGAATTACTTTGGGATACCTGGCTTCTGAAAAAATATGGGTATAATTAATATTCAACACAATATTCTTCAACAAACCGGGCAGGAACCAGAAATTGGACTGCCATTCGGTTTCAATACCCCAGATTTTGGCTTTATGAGGATTATTTATAAAAGCATCTATTCTGTTCTGAACCAGGGATGATGTTTCATACCCGGTTTCATCTTCAGTTAAACCATATTCAATGACCATGTCTTCAGTTAACAGATAAATGGGTTTCCAGAATATCATATCCTTGATTTCTTTTTGAAATCCTCCCACAGTAAAAAGTCCAATTTTATTCCCATAAACTGATAAATACAAATCAATATTGGTGGCCTTTTCCGGTTTAAGTTGAAAATTTTTATATTCGATGGTGGAAGAACTGGGATAAAAATGCCAGGAAGGAATAAACTCCATATAACTGGGGCGGGCCAGGGTTTTTGTGTAACTTAAGCGAAGGTCCATCCAATTGAGTGGTTTTACTTTCAAATGAATCATTGGGAGGAGAAAATCATTTTCTCTTGTGTATTCTTTTTCATGATATACATATCCAATATTTGCATTCTTGATGCGGCCGTTTCCTCTTATTCCGGTATAATCAGTCTTGTTACGTTCATACCGTAAACCTGGTACGAATTTCACCTGATCATTTTTACCAATGGTAATCTGAGGTAAAACATACACAGCCCAGTAATCTTCCGTACCCTGATAATCATTCTTGAGGCTGGCATGAAAATCCGGGATAAATTGACGGGGTTCATCTGCTCCCTGCATATTCACCCCGATAGAATCTCTGATCAGATATATCACATCTCTGCCTAATTCCAGATCCGGTATACCGGTGATCTCATAATCACCAGCCATAAAATCACCCGGATCAAAATCATGATCGATAAAAGGTTCATAGGGAAAATATCCGGAAGAATGCTTGCCGGTAATATATTCTTCCATCCAGGGATAATTTCTTAAAATTAAATTTTGTCCCCTTATTTTTCCATAAATGATGGGATAATTGAGATTGTTATAATCATATTCTCTGTTTTTATGTTTATATTTTCCACCTGTTTTAAACTGTATATTCAGAGCTTCCGAAATACTCAGTCCCCATTCCAGATTCAGATTGGCAGACCATTCTCTTTCTTCGTTTCGATAATCATTGATATCAAGACGTGAAAGCAGCATATCAGATCTGTCTTCAACCAAAAGAGAGGGAATTTTGTCAGGATGTATGGTGTAACTGGGTGCACTTTCTACCGCACCGGATAAAATTCCACCATAGCGTAATTCTTCCGGAACCTCATTCTCTGCATAGGAGTGAGACACTCCTCCTTGTACTTTTATATTCCCAATATATTGGGTGATATCCAGAGCATTGGTGAGAGTTGTCATGGTATTTTCATGATAGTTTAACATATTTGAAAGGCTTCCACCTGATCGTATATCACCAATACTTATACTCCGGTTTACGGGTGAGCGTTCAAGCTGATTATACACATTGGACAGTTTTATTTTTGAGGTCAAGGTTTTATAATCCAGCACTAACGTACCGCCGTAACGGTTATTTTCTCTGGTTGCATCCGCCATTCCAAAAGTACTGGCTGCAGCCATTTGCTCTTCTGGAAACCATCCATAACTTGCATCTACACTATTTGAACTTCGGTTCACTCTTTCCACATCAATATTGGCATACACACCCAATAAATTGCCAAAAAATCTTTTACTGGCCATGGCGACAAACTTGTAATCCCCGAATTCTCCCCGCAAATCATTGTATCCACCCTGGGATATAACATCCAGCATTGGTTTATCTTCAGCTTCTCGAATTTTGAAATTGACCGTGCCTCCTATCTGATCTGCTTCCTGATCAGCCATAGCTGCTTTTGAAACCTCTATACCTTCCAGAATATAAGGAGAGATCATACTTAAATCCGTACTTCTGTCCCAATTATTTGTTGAGGACATGGTAACACCCTCTATCTGGATCTTACTGTATTTAGGAGAAAGCCCCCTGATCACAACCTTGTTCCCTTCGCCACCTTCTCTTTGTAGTGATATTCCGGGTAAACGACCCACTGCTTCTGCAGCATTTGCTTCTGGTAATTCCTGTATTCTTTCAGCAGCAACAATATTTTTAATCGTATTTGATGATATCTGTTGATTAATTGCATTGGTTTGCCCAGCGGCCTGACCTGAAATAACTACTCTTTCACCTTTAATAGTCTCATGCTCCAATTCAATATATTCAGAGAGAACATCACCCGATGTTATAACTACCTCTTTTTCAAATTTCTTAAACCCGATATAAGTTACAACTAATTTATAAGTACCTGACGGAATACTACTTATTATAAAATATCCTTGTAAATCTGTAGCATCACCTGTTCGAAACTCATCACTGGAAACCATTACATTTGCTCCGGGTAAATTAGATCCATCTGCTGCATTCACTACATATCCCGTAATTTTACCCTGGGGAGATGAAAAAACAATGAGAGGAAATAGAAAAATTAATAATATAACACAAAACTTTTTTTGCAAAACGATCTTGGTATACATATCTAAAATCCTCCAATACTGGTTAATAATATTTGTTAATGGAATAATATTTAAATACGGAACCCTGAATATTTAGTAAACAAGAAATAATATGTTACCGGTAACTGTTACCGGTAACATATTATAATAAATTTTCCCGGTAAATGCAAGTAAAAAATAAAATTTTTTTTTAAATTAAAATTCTAAATAAGGTAAGTTATTTAAATATATATACTTATACAATAAAAAAATTTAAAAATTTTTTATAGATCAATTCACAGTTTGCTGTCTACAATTTGTGGTCAATCTGATTACTGATCACTGGTATCCAGCCTCTGCCCGTCCACAATCCTAAGTTCTTATGTTCTTTTGTCCTCACGTTCTAAAGTTCTTAAGCTCTATGATTCTGTTTAATCTTTTGTCTTTATTTTTAAGTCTTGAATCTTGAATCTTGTCCATTTGCACTAATCACCCACAGGGCTTCCTCCCTTCCACCCAGTAGAGATCATCTCGCTCAAATGCTTTTATAACCTTCAACCCTACTGATGTAATCATAACAGCCAATTCTTCAGGTTTGGGGAGAATATCATTTGATACTACTGTATTTAATTCTTTGTGAAAATTATTTAATTTTGAACTGCACTCAACATGAAGTACTAAAAAAGTACCACCTGGCTTTAAAACTCTTCTGATTTCTTTGAGTGCACCCATCTGTTCTTTAATGTGAGGAAATATTGAAAAAAGTATGATTTTATCCGCAAAGTTTTTTTTAACTGCTAATGAACATGCATTGTCACAAATAAAAAAAGTATTAGGATTCTGTATCTTTTCCTTTGCTTTTTTAAGCATGTTTTCAGCAATATCCTCACAGATCACCACCCCGTCAGTTCCAACCATCTGGGATAAATAGGCGGTCATTCGTCCTGTTCCTGCCCCGATATCAAGCACCTTGTCCCCGGCCTGTACATGTATCTTACGAAGATATTCTTCAAAAACAGGATCAGGTTTCATAGTACTTTCCCATTCCTTGGCCAACTGGTTGAAATATTTTTTATGAACAAGTGACATGATATCTCCTGTTTATTTATTTTGTTTCTTTGACAATAATATTCCTGTTTGCAATCCTTTTAACCATGAGTGGTACAAGAATGAGTATTACTGCTGTCCCCGGCAGACCATGTACCACGGATGATATGGATATCAGTTCCGGAGGAAGACCGATGAGAAAACTGATCAGCCAGGCTGCAATGAATAATACAAACTTTGAAAGAATGAGTCCGATGATTAAAATCCATAAAACACCCAATGTTTCTTTTTGACTTAAATAACTTACAGTAATAGTTAGAATAGATAATTCCGCTATCATAACAGGCAGCACAGGCGGAGATATAGGCGGCATGCCGGTAAGGATAAAAGAAAGTGTCGGAGTTGCCACCCCGGTTACTAAAGCCCATCTGGGCATCAAAAAAAATGCTCCTGCTGTCAAAGGCCAGTACATAGGCAAAAATATACTGCCCATTCCCACTGCATGAAATGCAATGGGGATTACAATACCCAGAGTAATTATTAAAGCACTCATCGTAAGGTTCTTTGTTTCAGAGGTCATTTTTACATAGCTTTATATTATTGAATAAGATACACATTATAATCAGCTACGGATTAACACTGATGACACGGATATCTGTGTTAATCCGTGTGCACCCCCGTAGGATATTTTAAACAGTCTCAAGATTCATATTTAGAAACAAATTTATCCAACGGGGTAAATCCGTGGCTAAAAAAAATTTTGATATATAGTACCCATACGAATCGATATAAAACCTCATTTTATTACTAAAAGCTGTAATTGATGTTCATAAAAATATGTCGTCCGGGCATGGGATATCCATACATTGCTTCATACTCATTATCCAGGATATTCTTTACCTGTGCTTTTAACGTCATCCCATAAAATGAAGGTAAAGCAAGAGATAAATTTATAAGTGTATAATCATCCAGAGGTTTTGCTTTGTAATCAGCACCATAAAGTTCCGTTACAGAAAGAAGATTTGAATGCAGAGTAAATCCGTATTTTTTGATAAAAATATTTCCGGATAATTTTTTTCCAGGTGTATACAGAGTTTCATCCCCGTTATCAATCTGAGACCAGGAGAAATCAATATTAACCATTTCTGACGGGAGCCAGTGCAAAATTATTTCATATCCGTTATGAACAAATTCACCGGAATTTATCCAGTGAAAGGGAAATCCGGGATTACTTCTGCGGATCAGATTGTCTCCTTCACTCTTGAACACTACTGTCTCCAGTTTGAGAGATTTTCCTACATATTGTAAGATACCTGCCTCATAATTCCACAGTCGTTCTGGTCTGAGTCCTGCATTCTGAGGGGGAAAGAAATAGAGTTCTCTCAGAGATGGAGTTCTGAATCCTTTAGCCATAGAAACCCGTAAGGAAGTGGAATTGGTGATATGGCTGTTCATCCCAATTTTGGGGATAACTTCATTTTTATAGATATCACTGCTTTCCATTCTCAATCCTGCTGATACAATAAACCGTTTGAGCAGAATTTGTTTGGTGTAGATATAGGGCCCGTATTCTGTGAGATAAAAATTTCCGTAATCTTTACCGTCATTAAAATCCTCGGCTTCACCGCCGTATTCTTTGATATCAAATCCAATGGTTGTGGTATTGTTTTTTATAATATGGAAATTATGATAAGCCATGATACCAACCATTCTATCAAAGGATTTCCATCCATCATAAAATTTATGATGACCAAAATTACCATGTAATTTCAGGTTTGTCTCCCCCAGGATACTGTTATGTATAATATTGAGATCACCGCCATACCTGATCACATCATACCAGTTATCAGTGTGAGGACTGTCAATGGTTCCCGGATCCTTGAAATAAATATCAGCATAATTTCCATTAAATTCTACCGTAGTCAGAGAACTGACTTTATATTTGGTATGAAGTGATACATTACCCGATCCGAAAGAATTATCAGCATCAGACCGATGCCCGTCTGTTTTCTTTAAGGAGGTGGCAATGTGGTACTCCATATTATTCTGTTTTCCCATATGTAAGGCAGAAAATTTCTGGGAATTATATGGTCCAACCGAAGTTGAAATATTTGTTTTGAAGCCGGGTTTTTTTAAATGTGCCGGGATTAGATTTATGACTCCGCCAGTAGCATTGGTTCCATAGAGAAATGAACCCGGACCGCGTATAACCTCAACTCTTTGGACACCGTTAGCACCAAATTCATCTGTAATAGTACACCCCATAAGACCCATAAAATCCGGACGCCCGTTTCTGAGTATTAGTACATGAGTACTCGCACCCCCTCCTACTCCACGCAGAGAAATCTTTCCGGCGGACTCACCTCCTGCACCAAAACCCATAATCCCCCACTCGGTAATATAAAATGAAGGAACATAGGTTTTAATTGCTTCCAGGACACTGGATGAAGGAGCCTGCTGTAATTTAAAATTATCGATTAACGATATGGAAGCAGTTAGATCTCTTTCCACACCTTTTACCTTGGTTGCAGTTATAACCACAGGATTAAGCTTATATTTTACTTTAATTGTATCCTGGTCAGTTTCTGCTTTTGCCTGAAACATTAACGCAAGAAAAATAAAAAAACAAAATAATATTTTCTGAATTTTTTTCATGACAGTCCCCTTACACAGTGTTACGTTTTTAAAATTCGTAACACAAATATAAGAAATAAAATACTCCCTGTCAAGGTTTTTTTTAAGAAGTTATTCTAAAATTTAAAACACTGAACCCCACGAAAACACCGAATATGAACTCAATTAAGGATTTCGTATTTTCTGAATATTTCGTAGGTAATTCTAAATTGTCTTGATAATTATAGAAGATAAGAGAGATAGAATGACCACGTTAATATTTTTGATTCTAAGTTTATCGTAAAGGATAAAACTCTGACATGTCAAACAATTATTTAACTATTATTCAATTCTGATACAACTCATGTTTATTTTACTCGTTTTGAGAAATCCCAAAGCGTTTCTGGTGCTATATCAATATTTCCCGGCCATTCAACTGTACCATAAGCAACTTTTGCTTTCATAAATAAAGGTAAATTTTCTGGAATATTGCAAACAGTATCCATGCCCCCTAAATTACCAGAGCAACCTCTCGAAAATATCTCCCCATGAGCAGCCCCCTGCGAATCTTTGAATGGTTTATTTCCGAGAAATAATATTTTTATTACTATCTCCTTAATACTTTAAAATCAAAATACAATTAAATATTTATTCATTGTATCATTGTTACATAAATGCGAAAAATTTAATGATATTTGTCGTAGAAATGTGACAAAATAGATAATTCAAACTTAATTATTAATTTATCCAAAATAAAAAATATCAAATAGTTAAACAATATTATTCTAAATGGTATGAATTTTGAAAGTAAAATAACATTAGATTTTATCAAATTATTTAAATTGCAAAGATAATCTACATTAACATTATACAGTTGATGCTTATTGATAAGGTGGACTCCACTTCGAAAGTGGAGTCCACCTATATTGATAAAAAATTTAGTGTATTTCGTGTCCTCGTGGGAAATTTTTAACTACTCCCAACAACCGTATTCCCCACCATCCCCAAAAAATTCTCCATAATCTTCAATCCTTCATAGGTTAATATGGATTCCGGATGAAACTGAATACCTTCCAGCGGATATACTTTATGTCTGATACCCATGATAATTCCATCATTAGTCCAGGCACTGACTTCAAAACAACTGGGTAAATTCTGTCTTTGTACCATAAGGGAATGGTAGCGGGTTGCCTGAAAAGGGATGTTTATATTACGGAAAATAGTTCTTGCATCATGGAGTATTGGCGATACTTTTCCATGACGGATAGTATCTGCTGACACCACCTTTCCACCTAAAGCTTCTGCAATTGACTGATGCCCCAGACAGATACCAAGAATGGGTACTGTATTATAGCATTGTTTACAGAGATCAATACAAATCCCGGCCTCTTTTGGCGTACCCGGACCAGGTGAAATTATTATTGCTTCTGGTTTTAAAGATTCTACTTCTGAAACGCTGATCTTATCATTTCTAAAAACCTCCACCTCTGCCTTCAGTTTTCCTAAATACTGGACAATATTGTAGACAAAGGAATCATAGTTATCGATTATACATATCATGTAATGCTCCTTTCTTGAACTCACCCCCTTTATCCCACTTTAGTACACTGTAATCCTTAAGCGGGGTTGACTAAAAAGTCATAAAATTGTCAGTCTGAGCCTGTCGAAGACTGACAAATCCAATAAGAACAGTATTCTTTCATCACGATTAGTATGACATTTCTAAAGATACTGAACTTTTTGGACACCCCC
>JAWODZ010000180.1:0-14165 GCA_046483025.1 bacterium | reverse complement strand
ATAAAGACTAAAGAGTTATGAAGGTTTTGGCAGCAAAGCTCCGAGGATACTTTCAGTATTATGGAGTAAGTGAGAATTTTAAGGGTATAGAGCGGTTCTACCGGTATACAATACGTTTGGTATGGAAATGGTTAAATCGATGCAGTCAGATACGCAGGATGAACTGGGATGAATTTTCGAGATATCTTGAGCGTTACCCATTGCCGAAACCGAGGATAGTACATAGTTTTTATGCGTCGTCGAAATGGTGAGTTAAACTGAAGAGCCGGATGTGGGAAATTCACAGGTCCGGTTCTGTGAGGGGCACGAGTGTTCTTATGTGAACTATTAGAACACGGAGTCTAATAAAATAAACATAGGGGGACGACGTGTCTACTCGACAAGATAAAACGGGGTTAAAAGCTTGAGAACTTAGAGATCAGTACCGCTGATTTTCAAAAATAATATGTTTGATAAACCTCTCTTAATCTTCCCTTATCAGGGGAGCCTTTTTTGTGATATTATTTTTGAAAATCAAATCAGAAAAGAAAAAGCCTGAACTTTAGAACTTGAGAGTGTTAGTGTTCAGAAACCAGAAGTCAGAATAGACCACAGACCGCGGACGGCTGATCGCGAAATGCTCAACGACTCAGTAACCCTATGACCCTAAGACTCTATGACACATAGACAGAATGGAAAATGCAAAATGAAAAGTGAAAAATTGAATAGAGATAAAAAAGAGGGGGGTAATACAGAAAAACATTAAATCAAAGGATTTTTAGCATTGATTTTCAGATAAATACTATTAATTAGAATTTTGAATATTGTATATAGCGATACAGGAGAATGTTATGCAGAATGATGTCACAATTATTACCACTTTTCTGGTTTATATTATGGTTATGCTTTCTATTGGTATTTATTCCTATCTGGGCACTAAGAATTTAGCGGATTATTTACTGGGTGGAAGAAAGCTTAATTGTTTTACTACTGCCCTCAGTGCCGGTGCTTCTGATATGAGCGGCTGGCTGCTGCTCGGCCTTCCGGGATTAGCTTATGCTAGCGGAGTGCAGGCCAGCTGGCTGGCCTTGGGTCTTTTGATCGGCACATATATAAACTGGAAATTTGTGGCTTTCCGATTGCGGGAATTCACTGCAGCTTTAGGCGATTCTATTACTTTGTCTGAATATTTTGAAAATCGTTTTGAAGACAGATCACATAGTATTCGTACAGTAACCGCAATTTTTATTTTAATTTTTTTTCTGTTTTATACCAGCTCCGGTTTGGTGGCAGGAGGAAAACTTTTTGAAAGTGTGTTTGGCCTGCCGTATATCTGGGCTGTAATTCTTGGCACCCTGGCAGTGATTATCTATACTTTTTTAGGCGGTTTTACCGCAGTGTGCCTGACTGACTGTATTCAGGGACTTCTCATGTTTTTGGCCCTGATAGCAGTGCCTTTGGTTGCAGTTATATATCAAGGGGGGTGGGATGCTACTTTTCAGGCTATGCGGTCTGTTGATCCTGCTATGCTGAATCCGTTTAAGTCTGTAGAGGGAGGGGCTTTTTCAGTAATTTCAATAGTTTCACTGGTAGCCTGGGGATTAGGATATTTTGGCCAGCCCCATATTCTGGCCCGCTTTATGGCTATCACTTCATCGGATAAGATCAAGAGAGCCAGGATGATTGCAATGTGGTGGGTGTTTATCGGTATGTTCGGAGCTCTTATGGTTGGTTTCTCCGGTGTCGGCGGTCTTGAGGTTGTACTTAAGGGTGCGGATACTGAAAAGGTGTTTATCAAACTTATTGAACTGCTTTTACATCCTATTCCGGCGGGGATTTGTCTTGCTGCTATTCTGGCTGCCATTATGAGTACTGCGGATTCACAACTTCTGGTGTCTTCTTCAGCATTGACTGAGGATGTGTATAAACCATTTATAAGAAAGCAGGCATCCCAAAAGGAGCTTGTCTGGGTGGGAAGAGGAACAGTGATAATAATAGCTGTGATTGCTTTCATAATAGCTCTGGATCCGGAAAGTAAAGTGCTGGATCTGGTCGCCTATGCCTGGGCCGGATTCGGAGCCACCTTCGGACCTGCGATTATTTTATCCCTTTTCTGGAAAAGAATGACAAAAATGGGAGCATTTGCAGGTATAGTATCCGGGGGTATTGTAGTGGTGGTATGGAAGCAGTTACAGGGAGGAATCTTTGAGCTGTATGAAATTGTCCCTGGATTTTTCATTTCGATTATATTTATTATATTCGTTAGTCTTATGAGTAAACCGCCGGAGAATATTGGGGAGAAAGTAAATTTTTGAGATGAATTTCAGAACAATAGAGTGAGAGAGCTTTAGAACTTGAGAATATGAGAATATGAGAACTTGAGATAACATGCTGAAGACAGGATTGACCGCAGACCGCGAATTGACTTTTATCAACAATTATTATTCATGCTACAGCAAAAAAGAGTGAGTGTTTTAAAAAGGAAAATGGAGAATGGAGAAAAGGAGAATGGAGGGTATAGGGTATAAGGTATCAGGATACAATAATTAAAAATCCTGTTAATCTTGTTAATCCTGTCTGATACCAGGGTAGATAGGAAGAAAACCATAAATAACAAAATAGTAAGGATAAAAAATAAAGGATAAAACAAAACTTTAAACAGCGAAAAATTGGATGGATTGCGGTCGGTGGTCCGCGGTCTGCGGTCAGTTTGAGGAAGAATGGAAAAGGGAAAAATAACACCCCTCTTCCTCGGCTGACGCCGAGGGTCTCCCCTCAAGGGGAGAATTAATGTAACGCTAGTCCTCCCTTGAGGGAGGATATAGGTGGGTGTTTTAAGAGCAATGAGCAAAATGAAGAAAGTACCCAAAGACTCTAAGACTCAAGGACTACAATTCTGAATAGCGATTGTGACTCCGATTCTGATAGCGACAGCGATTCCGATACCGATAGCGATAGCGAAAAAATCTAAAAAAAGATTAAACTAAATATTTGATAATTTACAAAACCGACAGGAGGAAACCATGGAATATCAGGCTCAGTTATTAATTGTTATGATTGTATACCTTGCTTTTCTGATAATCTGGGGTGTATATCAGGGCAGTAAAGTAAAGACCGGATCTGATTATTCCATAGCAGGAAGAAAACTTCCGGGCTGGGCTGCAGCCCTGTCTGAACGTGCCACCGGTGAGTCTTCCTGGGCCTTGCTGGGACTGCCTGGTTTTGCCTATGCCACCGGTGTAACCGGAATCTGGACTGCAGTGGGCTGTATGGCAGGAATCATCACTGCCTGGTGGGGGATTGCCTGGCGGCTCAGAGATGAAGCTGAACATTTTCAGATAAGTACCTTTACCGAGTATATAGCCAAAAAACATCCGGAAATGAATAAATGGATCAGAATTGTGGGAAGTTCCACCCTGGTTTTTATCTTTTTCTTTTATGTAGGGGCACAATTTTTAGGAGGAGGCAAAACCCTGCATACCATGTTCGATATTGATCCCAGATTAGGTATGGCTATTACTGCTCTGATAATTATTCCCTATACAGTTTATGGAGGATTCCGCAGTGTTGTGTATACGGATGTTGTACAGGCAATTGTGATGATCACTGCTTTGGTAATCGGACCCATTGTAGGATTAATCACAATTGCGAACAGTCCGGATATTTTTGCTCATTCCGTTTCCCAGGCTTTGACAAAGGCGGGTCCGACACATAGTACTATAACCGGTGCTGTGAGCGGATTTGCCCTGGGAGCGGTAATTGTAGGAGGTTTTTCCTGGTTTTTCGGGTATCTGGGAGGTATGCCTCAGCTCAGTATGCGTTTCATGGCCATACGTAATGTGAAACAGGCCAAAAAAGCCCGTAATATCGGCATAATCTGGACAGTGTTTGCCTATGCAGGAGCCTTATGCTTAGGATGGATTGGTCTTGCCCTGTTTGGCCCCACAGGCCTTGCAGATCAGGAGTATGTAATGCCCTCAGTGATGCTGGAGATATTCCCTCCGGTTATAGCATCAATACTGATCACCGGTGCAATTGCTGCCATGATATCAACAGCAGATTCCTTATTGATCCTGTCTTCTACAGAACTTTCAGAAAATTTGCTGAGTAGAAAGAATGAGTCAGATAAAACAGGAATCAGTAAACTTGCTCATTCCAGAATAATTACTGCAGTTTTGGCTGTCATTGCTCTGGGATTTGCCTACTTTTCTTCCTCTAATTTAATCTATGATCTGGTAGGATATGTGTGGGCAGGGGTGGGAAGTACTTTTTCTATTGTCATTCTTTTTTCTCTTTTCTGGAAAAGGTATCACGGTAAGGCAGTACTGGTAACCATCATCACCGGTATTTTATTCTGGATTGTATGGATAACAACCGGGATGGAGGAAGTCATAACCTCGAGACTGATGACCTTTGTGGTGGCTGGTATTGCTGGTATTCTGAGCACGCTGCTACTGCCTGTTAAAACGATAGATAAATAATCCAAGTATAGAATAGCCACAGATAAACACGGATATATTATTTCAGTGTCCTTTATATAAAAACAAACTTTATTAAATAGGAGAAAAGAGAAATTGAAAAGAAGAGCCAAAGTAATTATTAATCCTGCAGCGGGCAGAGGGATACCGTTAAAGTCTTTACCCACCATTGAAGAGCTGCTCAACAAGGAAGATTTAAGTTATGATATTATTGTAACTAAATGTCCAGGTCATGCTATTGAGCTGGCAGAGAATGCTGTTTCAGAGGGATTTAATGAAGTGGTGGCAGTTGGAGGTGACGGAACTGTAAATGAAGTAATCAACGGATTGATGAAAAGTAAAGCTCACACAAGGGAAAAGTGTGTGCTGGGAGTGATCGGGGCCGGGAGCGGAAATGATTTTCTTTATGGTATGGGACTGCCTCTGGATCTGGAGGAGAACTGCAGGATTGTGGCTGAGGGAAAGAGCCGGCTGATCGATATCGGAAGAGTGTATCTGGATGATGCGGAAGAATGCCGGTATTTTGGCAACGGCATAGGTATTGGATTTGATGCAGTGGTGGGATTTGAAGCCAAGAAGTTGAAACATATAAGAGGCCCCCTTTCCTATCTGATCGGTGCCATAAAAACCATATTTTTCCATGATAATGCTCCTGAAGTGAAAATCAGCTGTAACCAGAGGGAATATCAACAGCGCTCTTTAATGGTGTCAATTATGAATGGAATTCGTATGGGAGGGGGATTTATGATGACCCCCAATTCCCAATCAGATGACGGGCAGCTGGATCTTTGTATTGCCGGAAATGCGGGAGTGCTGAGGCTTTTTAAGTTAATGTTTCATTTTATGAAAGGAACCCAGGAAGGTGACAAAGAGATCACCTTTGAGCGGACAGATAAGCTGAGAGTAGATGCTGTGAATAAAGGACTTCCTGCCCATCTGGACGGTGAAACACTCTGTCTGGAGGGAAGGAAGTTTGAGGTTGATGTGCTCTCTAAGCGGCTTAAATTATTGTGTTGAAATGTGAAACGTCAAAAGTGAAATGTGAAAAGGCCACCACTTCCCCTCTCCGGAGATTTGAATGACTCGGAGCGTTACCCGGGTGGTAGAGTGGGGCCATTTGACATTTGACATATTCATTGTTAATTGATCATTGAACATTGTTTACTCATATCTCAAACTCTCCACGGGATTGGCGGTGGCGGCTTTCCAGGTTTGACTGAAAACGGCAATAAATGCAATAATCAGAGCAATAAATGCTACTAAGCAGTAGATAATTGGATTAATTTTGGTGATAAACAGCAGACCGGTCTGAAGAACCTTATTCCAGGCATAGAAAATCAGGGGTAAGGCTATGAACAATGCAATTACTACTAAAAGAAAAAATTTTTTTCCCAGATTCCAGAAAATATTTTTTCTGCTGGCACCCAGTACTTTTCGGATTCCAATCTCTTTGGTTTTCTGCTCAACAATATATGAGGTCAGTCCGAAAAGTCCCAGACAGGAAAATAGAATTGCCACCCAGGCAACAAGATTAAAAAGTCCGGATGTCTTTTCAAGCACATCGAACATATCTAAAAAGTATCCATCCAGAGTGCTGCAAATAAAGGGAAGATCAGGTACAATGGACTGCCATTGGTTTTTCATTTTTTCTTGAATATCAGTAAAGCTGGTTGAGGAACGGTGTTTAACCAGTAGGAAATCCAGGTTTTCTTTTTCTATATATAAAACAGCAGGAGGTATTTCAAAACCCCAGTCATCAAAAATAAAGTCGTTCACTATTCCAATTACTATTCCTGATCTCTCTCCCATTGTAATAGATTTACCCAGGGGATTTTCCCAGGGCAGTTTGGAAACAGCACTCTTATTTAATACTAAATTATTTTCATCTCCACGATGGGGAGAAAAACTCCTACCCTGAAGAATTTTCATTTCCAGGGTTTTAATGAAGTTGTAATCCACTCCGTATGCATCCATGGTAACAGCTTCCTTATCCAGATTCTCTGAGGATTTAACTGGTTGATTATTTGACCAGACTACAGGAAGTCTGGATGAGGCTGAAACTGAGATGACTTCCGGATTACGTGCAATTTCAGTTTTTAAAATGTTACGCTGTTGAGGTGATAGTTTACTTACCTGAATGGTTGATACATTTTTTCTATTGAATCCCATATCAGAGGTGAGAATTAAACTACCTTGATTTTTTAGAATTCCAGCTAATGCCATTAGTATAATAGAGACAGTAAATTGAAATATTATCAGGATTTTTTTACCCCCAATTTTAGTTTTACCGGATTTTATTCTTTTCTGCAGGGTTTGAACCGGACTGAATTTTGACATATAGAGAGCAGGATATAAACCTGAACTTACTCCGATTATCAGAGCTGCGATAATGAGATATTTAATGAGAAAAGGATAATGCCAGATAGAATTGGATACCTCTGTAGGAAAGGCAATGGGGATTGCACCACCAGTGAGTATCTGTATTAAGGGTTGAAATGTTTCATAAATTAGTATTGCAGCCGGTACGGCTAAAAAAGAAATCAGCAGGGATTCACCTAAAAACTGTTGTATGAGCTGTCCCCTTTTAGCACCTATAACTTTACGTAAAGCAACTTCCCGGTAACGTTGCATGTATCTGGCAATAGACAAATTTATAAAATTAATACTGACCACCAAAAGCAGTAAAATCCCGAAGAAAAGAAGAGCATATACAGCTGCCGGATGGGAACTGTTAATAATGGAATTTATATGCGAAGCCCCAAGACGCATGTCAAGAAAAGGAAAGAGATATAAGCGCTTAGGTGTCAGTTCAGACTGGGGAAAATGTGTTTTAATATATCCGGAGAGTTTGTTTTCCACCAGTGTTCTGTCAGTGTTTTTCTGAAGCTTCACAAAGGTTGCAAAACGGTTCTGAGTCCAGTTATTTATTCTCTTATCCAGAGAGTGAATAGTTTCCAGAGAAACCAGGAAATCGAATTTAAGAGAAGAAGTTTTTTTAATGTTTTTGGTTACTCCGGTTACTGTTACCAGGGTGTTTCTATCCAGAGTAAGCGTTTTACCAAGAGGATCTTCATTACCAAAATATTTTTTGGCTGCTCTTTCAGACAATACTATTGAATGCGGTTTCAAAAGAGCTGTTTCCGGTTGGTCGGAGATCATTTCAAAAGTAAAAAAGTTGAGAAAATTTTTGTCAGTAAAAAGGACATGATTTTCGTAAAATATTTTATCTTTAAATTTAAGGGTGGTTTGACCTCCAGACATTATGCGAGTACCCTGTTCGATTTCCGGAATATCTTCTTCAATAATAGGGAGTAAGGGAGAAGGGAGAAATCCGGAATGGTTTTCCTCCCCCTTTTCATCCTGAATTATTTGAATCAGGGCGAAGATCTGCTCAGCATCTTTATGAAAACGATCAGCGTTTAATTTTATGCCTGCGGTCAGAGCAAAAATGGCAAAACCGGCCATTCCTATTGCCAGTCCGGAAATATTAATCAGGGTAAATACTTTTTGTTTTTTTAAATTTCGTAAGGCGATTTTCAGATAATTTTTGAACATGATTACCTCCTTTTTTTGCACAGTGCAGAGGGCATGGAGCATAGCGTTTTTTTCTCTTTGCTCTTTGCACTATGCTCTATGTTTTTACTCATACCTCAAACTCTCCACCGGATTGGTCCGAGCTGCTTTGACGGTCTGGTAAAGGATAATGAGAAGAGAAATAAGGAATGCAGCCAGGGCAGCGGTAATAAAGGGCCAGACGGATAACTTGGTATGGTAGGCAAAGTTCTGCAGCCATTGACGTACTCCCAGAAATGCCAGAGGCCAGGCAATCAGATTGGCCAGTATTACCCACTGCAGAGAATCCCGGGTTAAGAGATAGACTATATCCAGAATCCGGGCTCCGGTTACCTTTCGGACAGCAATCTCCTTGGTGCGTTGATTGGCATTGTACAGAGCCAATCCATAAAGCCCCAGAGAAGCGATGACTATTGCTAATATGGTAAAATATTTTAACGTGTCAACAAGCTGCTGTTCAGTGGTATATAGTCTGGCCAGTTCCTCATCCATGAATGAGTACCAGAAACTATCATCAGGTCCAAATTTATTAGAAACTTTTTCCACATGGGAAACTACTGACTGAATATTCCCGGTGTTGATACGGATAAAACAGTTATCCAGGCCATAGCCAAACAACATTGCCATTGGACCAATTTTTTCCCGCAGGGATGAAAAATGGTAATTTTCAATTACTCCGATAATTTTTCCGGAACCACTCCCAATTTGCATATTTTTGCCTATGGGATCCTCTAATCCCATTACCCGCGCGGCTTCTTCATTGATTACATATCCCTGTTCCAGTTCAGAAGGAAACTCCCGGGAGAAAAAATGACCTTGTTTCATTTTCATTCCAAAGGTTTTAATAAAATCATCAAACACACCAACGATACTGAGTCTGATCTTATCCTCACCTGTTTTCCCTTCCCAATCCCAACTGCTAGTGCTGGTCTCAACTCGTCCGGGAATGGAATTGGTAGAGGTAAAGGCCTGAATATCCGGATTTTGCAAAATCTCTGTTCTGAAACTTTGCCAGTTCCTCATACTCACACCCGAGGGAATTCCGATTCGCATTACTTTATCTTTATCAAACCCCAGATCCCGGTTTACAATAAAATTCATTTGCTTGTAAATAAATAAAAGACCAATGATTAAGAGAATAAACACTGAAAATTGAAAAAGAACCAGTCCTTTACGTCCGGAAAACCTGCTTCGTTTGGTAGTAATTTTTTGTTTCAGCATGGTAACCGGTTTCAGGGAGGAAAGATGCAGTGAGGGGTACAGTCCGGCTACCAGAATGGTTATCAGAAAAATAAAAGCTATTAGCCCCAGGGTAGATGCATCAGTGAGGTTAATAGTCAATGCAGAACCGGTCAACCTTTTCATCAGAGGTAAAAACAGGTAGGTCAGTAATATACTCAGGGAAATAGAAAAGAGGAAAAAGAGTGAAGTTTCAGTGATAAATTTGACAAAAAGGGATTTTTGATCGGAACCCAAAACTTTCATAATTCCCACCTCTTTTCTCCGTCGGGTTTCCCTGGCAATAGTAAGGTTGATATAATTAACACAGGCCAGCAAGAAAACAAGAAAAGCCACTGAGGAAAATATATAGATATTGGATCTGCTTCCCTGTTTCAGACTCCAGACATCGGGATTTAAATGGATATCTTTAACTTTCACGGAATAGAGTTCTCTAATACTTTCCGGCAGATGCTCCTGTATAATTCCCTGAATCTTGGTGTCAAATTCTGACTTGGAGGTTCCTTTTTTAAGCAGAGCATAGGTTTCAAAATCACTTTGAACCCATTTGTTAAAATCAGTATTGTAACCGCCGAATTCCAGTTTAAAGGGTGCAATATAGTCAAATTTCATATGAGAATTGACCGGGACTTCCTCAAATACTCCGGCAACGGTAAAATCACCTGCACCACGCTTAATTTCTGTCACTGTTTTTCCTATGGGATCTTCATTACCAAAGAGCTTCTGAGCCAGTGATTGGGAGATGGCAATAGACCTGGGTTCTGATAATAAGTTTTCTTTGCTTCCCTTAACAAAGGGAAACGTAAACATATTTATAAAGTTTTGTTCGGTTAAAATACCTTGTATGCTAAACTGTTTTTCATTTTTCTGTAATTCCCAGTAACGCCGCCAGAAAATAGTGGCATCCTCCACTTCCGGTACTGTTTGTCTCAGGTATTCAGCCAGGGGCATGGGAGTCTGGGTGAAGTGTCTGATCTTTCCATTCGGATACTCG
This sequence comes from bacterium, assembly GCA_046483025.1. Classification (GTDB taxonomy): domain Bacteria; phylum Zhuqueibacterota; class QNDG01; order QNDG01; family CAYUAG01; genus CAYUAG01. Next base: position 3,902 of record JAWODZ010000180.1, on the reverse strand, counting down.
TATTTGGTAACTACTTTGTACAGATTTTCACCCTTTTTATGAAAAGTGTCAAAACTAAGTTCATACCTGATCCAGGAGAGCAAGAGCAGAGAAGCTGCTATACCCAAAGCCAGTCCGACGATATTTATGACTGAGAAAACCTTATCTTTGATTAAATTTCTTACAGCAATTTTCAGATTGTTTTTAAACATTTTTTTTCTCCTTTTTTTAGTGCTCAGCCTTCAGCGGTCAGCAGTCAGACCTCCCAACCACTTTTCCGATGAAACGTCAAACGTGAGATGTGAGAAGACCATCACTTCCCCTCTCCGTGGGTTTGAATGACTTGGAGCGTTTCTCTGGGTGGGGAGAGTGGGGTCGTTTTACGTTTCACTTTTGACATTTGACATCTTGACTTTTTTATTCCTCATTGTCAGAATCAGGATGGCCAGGATTTAGAGATTATCAGGATTTTGACAGTGATCATTATTGTACATCCATAAATCTTATAGGTTAGTTCATCATCAATTTTATTTTTCATCATTTTCCTTTCCTTACTCCTGTCTATCCTTTAATCCAGAGAATCCTGATTCAGACGTTTATTCATACCTCAAACTCTCCACCGGATTCGCCCGCGCCGCCCTGACTGCCTGAACGCTGACGGTCATCAGGGCGATTGCCAGCGCCAGCAAACCGGAAAGTACAAACGGCCATACAGTCAGGTCGATGTGATAGGCGAAATTCTGCAGCCACCTGTGCATGGCGTACCAAGCTACTGGAACAGCGATGATATTGGCGGCAATTACCCAGCGTGTAAAGCTCTTTGACAGGAGCACTGCAATTCCTGAAACAGTGGCGCCTAACACTTTGCGGATACCTACTTCTTTGACCCGCTGCTGGGAAGCAAACATGGCCAGGCCGAATAGTCCCAGACAGGATATGGCAATTGCCAGGAATGAAAAACCGCTGAAAATGAGCCGTGTCTTTCTTTCCGACTGATACAGACTGTCTATGGTCTGATCCAGAAAATGAACTTCGTAAATATGATCGGGCAGATGCTGTTCCCATACGGATTTCAGAGCGGAAATTGTTTGCTCTATATTGCCCCCGGCCAAGCGGATAGTCATGTATCCATAAAAACGATGTCTGGACCCCAGGTCAATCATCATGGGCTCAATAAACTCTTTTGTGGATTTAAAGTGAAAATCTTTGACAACTCCGATAATTCGTCCTTCTTTTCCCCAGGCTTTGAACCGTGTCCCTATAGGATCATCAACTCCCATGGCCTGTACTGCTGTTTCATTCACCACAAAGGCATCCTGTCTATCTGAAGGATGCTCCCTGGAATAGAAACGCCCTTTGGCCATTGTCATTCCGTAGGTGTCGAGATAATCTTCATCTGTTATGATTGTCCTGAAACCCACGTATTTGCTTTCTTCAGTCTGCCCTTCCCAGGTTGCACCAGTGTTCATATTTACCTGGGTGGGCAGATCATTTGATACGGTAATATTTTCGACTCCCTCAATCTGCAGGAGATCATTTTTCAGCGCTGAATATTTATGGCTGAAATAACTGGCAGAACGCAGATAGACCAATTTTTCCTTGTCAAATCCCAGTTTTTTGTTCCTCATGTAGTGAAGCTGACCGGACATTATCAGGGTTCCTGAAATGACAATGATTGACAAGGCGAATTGCCCGATCACAAGTATACGCCTCAGCAGAGTGTTCGTGCTACTCCCTTTAACAGCGTTTCTCAATACATGTGCCGGGCGAAACGAGGAGAGGAAAAAAGCAGGATAACTTCCGGCTGTTGCCCCGGTGATGACAAGTATCCCGACTATGCCAAGCCATACCTGCGATTGCTGCCATTGTATAGAAAGAGATTTGCCGGTTATGTTTTCAAACAGGGGCAGCACCAGTTCCACAATTAGTAAGGCCAAGGCAAGTGAAATAGCAGTAAACAGTACGGATTCTAATATGAACTGGCCCATCAGATGAAAGCGTCCGGCGCCCACGGCCTTACGTATCCCCACTTCCTGGGCTCTGTCCAGGAATCTTGCAGTTGAGAGATTCATGAAATTGATACAGGCGATTATCAGCACCATGAATGCTACTACTGAAAATATCATCACATACTGAATATCACCGTGACCGGAATCAAATTTGAAATGGGAATGGAGATGAATTCTTCCCAGAGGCTGGATAAACATTTTTATTCTGTAGGCGCTGAAATATTCTTGGTAAAATTTTTCAAGTTGGTTATTTACAGATGTAATAGATGCGTTTTCTTTAGCCAGCACATAGGTTTGGTAATCCTGGGAAGATGTCCATGAATCAGGATCTTTCCAGGCCTTGCACAGTTCAAAGGGGACCAGTACATTAAAGGTTATGCTGGAATTATGTGGAACATCTTTCACTATGCCGGTAACAGTAAGTGGTTTTTCATCACGAAAGGAGAAAACAACGGATTTGCCCATGGGATCCTGGTCGCTGAAGAGTTTCCTTGCCGTTGACTCTGTCAACACAATGGAACGGGGATCAGTTAGTGCGGTTTGCGGGTCTCCTTTGATAAAGGCAAATGAAAAAATATCGAAAAACTGTGGTTCAACCATCAGACCGTTTCGTTCTTCAAATTTCCTGTCTTTATATTCAAGAATGCCGCCTGCCCAGATATACCGGGCCGCGGTTTCTACCTGGGGAAATTCTTCTATCATGGTTGGAGCCAGCGGACCAGGAGCTGCGGGCAGACTGGTGCCGTCAATGTTCATAATAATGCGTCCGATTCTCTCCGAGTTCTCATGAAACCGGTCATGGCTCAGCTCATCCCGCACCCAGAGTAATATTAGTATAACACATACCAGTCCCAGGGCAAGGCCGGTAATGTTGATCAGGGAAAATCCGGGGTGGCGTCTCATGTTGCGTAGTACAATTTTTAGGTAATTTCTGAACATGTTGATCTCCTTTTTTTAGTGCTCAGCCTTCAGCGGTCAGCTTTTTCCGTGAAACGTCAAACATTTCAATAATCAATGAACAATGATCAATTATCAGAATTCTTCATTCGAGTTGATTTTAAAATTGAGAATAATATTTTTGCCAATTCATCTGCATCAACATGTATACTTTCAAATGTTTTTTTATCAATAAATGTTGTGTCTTTAAGTAGTGAAAGCCAGTATTTTGTTTCCAGACATTCTTTATATGCTAATGAAATTTTATTTGAGAAATCAGCCCTGGAAATTGCGCCGTTTGCTTCTGCAATATTAGCTCCAATTGATGTACCGCTTCTCAATAACTGTTTGGAAATAACAAACTCCTTCTTTTCATTACTGAGAAACTGATACGCCTTCACAATACGGATCGCAAATTTATATGCTTTATCATATACTATATTTTCTTTCTTCATATAACAGTTCCTTTTTATTGATCATTGTTTATTGCTCATTGTTCATTGTTAATCCTCGATCCATCCGTCTTTTAAATGAATGATGCGGTTTCCGTATTTGGCCTTTTCTTCAGAATGAGTGACCTGGAGAATGGTCATGCCTTCCTCTTCATTCAGTTTTTTCAACAGTTCCATAATTTGCTTTCCCTGTTCAGAGTTCAGATTACCAGTAGGCTCATCCGCCAGCAGGAGTTTGGGGCGGATGATCAAAGCCCGGGCTACAGCAGTCAGCTGCTGCTGGCCGCCGGAAAGCTGATTGGGAAAGAGATCTTTTTTGGCAACAATGTTGAATTTATCCAGCATCTCTGCCACCAGACCTTTGCGTTCGGAAGCTTTTACTTTTTTATACAGCAGGGGAGTTTCCAGATTTTCATATACGGTCATTTCGTCTATCAGATGGTACTGCTGGAAAATGAATCCAATGTTCTGGTGGTGGAGTTCGGTTCGCTGTTTTTCCTTCAGCTTATGAGTGGGTTGATCCAGA
>JAWODZ010000153.1:0-26257 GCA_046483025.1 bacterium | reverse complement strand
ACCACATATCCCTGTTTTATTAAGCAGTGGGTATACTGACAGCAATCTGAGGAAAACAAAGGAAAAAGAAATACTATTTGATTTTATTCAAAAACCGTATAATATTGTCAGTATTCTGCGGTCTGTTAAAAAAATCCTCGGCCAGGATGAGAAAAAAACGAGTAATAACTAAAAAAAATTGAATATACGATGTGGTTAACTATTTTGTATAGAATGGTAAAGGCAATGGACGCAGAGACCGTCCCGGGAAAACAGGGCTGTCTGCTACATTAAAAAGCAAGTGTTCTTTTAATATAGCGGACAGCTCCAAGGTAACAAATAAATAACAAAGAATAAAAAAATCCAATATAAATTGATGCATATAAAAATATCCCTCCCCCAAAGAGGCCTACGATGAATATCGAAATCACAATTTAAAAATTGAAAATTCCTTAACCTACTTCCCCACACAAAACTCCGAAAAAATAAAATCCAGAATATCATCCGTAGTTTTTTTGCCGGTGATTTCACCCAATGCATCCAAAGCTTGCCGCAGGTCAAAGGCAATAAATTCCTGGGACATATTATCCTCAATAGCTTTTTGAGCCTGGTGAAGGTGCTCCCTGGTGCGGACAATGGCTTGTTTGTGACGTTCACGGGTGAGAAGCAGTTCTCCTTCCACCGGCATATCCCCGGAAATCACTTTATGTTTAAGGTGACCGATAAGCTGATCGATGCCGGTTTTCTTTAAAGCGGAAATTGAGAGTATTTCTTCTTTTCCAATGAGCTTTCTTAATTCATTCACAGAAATTCTTTGCTTAAGATCGGATTTGTTTATTACTGCTAATACCTTTTTCCCCTTCTCCTGAACCTTCTTAATTATGGTTCGATCTTCCGTGCTTAGAGATCTGCTTCCATCAACTACTAATAAGATCATATCTGCCTCATCCAGCGCTTTTCCCGCCCTTCTCACTCCTTCTTTTTCAATGGGATCCTGCACTTCTCTTAACCCTGCAGTATCGGTAATGGTAAAAAGCACTCCTTCGATATCCAGTACATCTTCAATAGTATCCCGGGTAGTACCGGGAACCTCGGTGACAATGGCTCTTTCTTTTTCCACCAGACAATTCAGGATACTGGATTTGCCCACGTTGGGGCTACCGATGATGGCCATGCGCACCCCTTCCCGGCATAATCGACCTCGTTCATAGCTCATCAAAAATTTTTTTAATTCTCTGTCGATCTCCTGAAGCATTTTTCCCAGATCCTCCAGGGAAGTAAACTCAATATCCTCCTCAGCGAAATCCAGTTCCAGCTCCAGAAAGGAACAGGCCTGAACCAGCTGCCGGGAAAAATCATTTAATGTGTGAGACAGGTTTCCTTTTAGCTGATACAGCGCCACTCTTCTGGATGCTTCGGTCTTGGCATGAATCAAGTCAGCCACAGCTTCAGCCTGAGAAAGATCCAGTTTACCAGATAAAAAACTTTTTTTCGTGAATTCACCCGGCTGAGCTAACCTGGCTTTATGTTTAATTAAAAGTTCCAGTATTCTTTTGGTAATAAAAACAGAACCGTGACAACTTATCTCTATCACATCTTCCCCTGTATAGGAATGAGGGGAGAAAAAAAAGGTGATCATTACCTCATCTATTTTTTCCCTGCCATCTGTAATCCATCCCTGATATACTTTGCGGCCCTTGGGCTTTGTGATCTTATCAGCAGGACTGAAAATCTTCTTTATAATATTTACGGATTCAGGACCACTCATGCGAATAACCGCTATTCCGCTTTCTCCTCTGGGAGTGGAAACAGCTGCAATTGTAAGGTTGTTATTTTTCATTGCTTATTTCCTTGTATGAAAAAACCCCGTCTATAATGAATAGGTAGACGGGGTAATAATATGTCACATATTACTTTTTTAAGCATATTAATTTAACCCTTACGCATATCGGGACCAGTAACAGCAGTGTCCGAAGTTTTTTCTTTTTTAATTAAAAGCTCCTGGGCAATGGTAAAAAGATTGAACATAAGATAGTAAAGATTCAACCCGGAAGAGAGATTAAAGAAAATAAATACAAGGAAAATAGGCATAAAATAAGCCATGGCTTTCTGTTTGGGATCCTGGTTACTCAGCCGTTGTTGGATAATCATGGTTGCTCCCATAAGAATAGGAAGCAGGTTAAACCCTCCTAATATCCCATCTGGAGCAGATAGATCTGATATGAGTCCGCCCAGAAAAGATGCCTGTCTGAGCATAATAGTGGTACGAAAAAGATTGAACAGGGCAAACAGAACCGGCATCTGTAAAAGAAGAGGCAGACATCCCCCCATAGGATTCACCCCCTCCTTTTTATAAAGCTTCATGGTTTCCTGGTTTAACTTCTGAGGATCATCTTTATATTTTTCCTTTAAAGCAGTTATCTTGGGTTGAAGAGACTGCATAGCACGCATAGATTTATAACTTTTTCTGGTCAGAGGATAAAGCACAATCTTGATAAGAATGGCAAGGACTATTATTGCCCAGCCATAGTTATGAACAACCTTATCATTTAAGAATTCCAAGATATGATAAAAAGCTATACTGATGGGTCGGATTATGGGCCAACCAAAATTCATCAGTTCTTCAATTTCACAGTCCAAATCTTTTAGCACATTGTATTCCATAGGTCCGATAAAGAGAGTGAATTGCTCTGTCTCTTGCTCTAAACCTTTATAAGGTATATAAAGTGCAGTACTGAATGTTTTCCATTTCTGATATTCACCCCGATAATAATACTGTTTTATCTCTTCGCCTTTTAACCGTGCTCCGGCAGCCGGCTCATCTTGAGGAATAAGTGCCATTAAAAAATACTTGCTGCGTATAGCCATCCATTTAGTCTGACCTTCTTTATAATCAGTATCATCCAGTTTAGTTTTAAGAAGTTCATCTCCCTGCAAAGCATACGCTTGATAGTATCTCTCATCTTTTTTCAATTCTTCTGTAGGTCGTAATCCTGAATTAAATTGTATTGAATAGTCTCTGCCTATATCCTCAAAGGACATTGTGTAGAAATGAAGTTTGAGCCCTACCTGAAAACTATTGGGATTGACAATAAATTCCTTTTCAAATTTCTGATTCTTGTCAAGAGAACAGATAAATCTATACCGTTTAACAGCTTCGGTAGTGTCATATATTACAGAATACTTTTTATTGATTAAATCATATCCTCTGTTTTGAGGAACAACTACAAGATTATCCTCAGCATTAGAAGGAATCATCTCTACCAAGACACTATCCTTTTTATCACCATAATAATAATCTTTTAATTTCCAGCTGATAATGGTACCGCCCCCCCTGGTGGAAAGTACTCCTCTGAAAAGTGAATTTTCAATAATCACACTATCAGCATCAGCTACTGAAGATTTAGGGGGAGAAATTTGATTATTCCCTTGTTTTAGATTATCATCAGATTCAGCTGTATAGGAAAAGGGTTCATTTTCTGATGTCCTTGTTTTATCAGCAGGTTTTTGTTCAACGTTTTGTTCCGTGGATGTCTGTTCCGAGTGATCTGGTGTTTTTTGTGTGTTATAACCAATTTTTTTCATAAAAACAGGCCATAAAATAAATATGATTAATATTAAAACAATAGCTAAGATAGAATTTTTATCCATAATGATTTATCCTTATTTATTTTACTGGATCATAGCCACCAGGATTAAATGGATGGCATCTAAATACTCGCTTTACTCCTATATATATGCCTTTTATCAGACCATATTTCTCCACTGCCTGGATCATGTATTCGGAGCAGGTAGGATAAAAACGGCAGGTTCGGGGAAATAATGGTGATATTGTTTTCTGGTAGAATCTGATTGTATGTATAATTATTTTTCTAATAATCATTAGTACTTTTTAAAAAATTTTGAAAATCATCATATATATCCTGATATCCGGCAACGCGAGACTGTTTTCTAGCACATATCAATATATGAAAATTCTGTATTCTCTGACGATTTTTTCTGTACGTTTCTCTCATGAATCGTTTAATCCGATTCCTGATTACTGCTTTCCCGACTCTTTTTGCAATAATAAACCCTACTTTTCTTTCTTTTGCATGAAGGACAAAACACTTTATAAATCTCCCGTTCCACTGTCTTCCCCGGGTAAAAATTTTTTTAAATTCATTATCTTTGTTAATAATTTCATGTTTAGGCAAGCATTGATCAATGTTTGATAATCTATCCCCCATAACACTGGATCACAAAACTAAAAGTAAATCTACTCATCACTGACAGAAAGTTTGGATCTCCCCTTTGCTCTGCGGCGTTTCAATATAGTGCGACCGTTTTTAGTTTCCATTCGTTTCCTAAATCCGTGTTTATTTTTTCGTTTCCTTTTACTGGGTTGATACGTTCTTTTCATACAATTAAACCTCCGTAATTTTTACAAACCTTAAGATACATAACTTTTAAGGCAAAAGTCAAGTTATTTTCTTATTTTTATCAAATTCATCACTCCGCCTGCTCCCATAATAAAATTACCTATCCAGGCTCCCAGAAAAGGATTCAGCTCTCCTTTTTCCCCCATAGTCTGACCAATTCTTACCAATCCAAAATAAACAAAACAAATTGCCAGACTGATACCAAAACCAACCACAAGGCTTTTCTTTCTTCTATTGTATACAAGAGGGATACTGAACATAATAATTATAACATTACTTAAGGGATAAGAAAACCTCAGATTGAGCTGAGTAACCCATTTATATACTTCTCCTCCTGATCTTCGAACTCTATCCACAAACCAGAGAAGTTCTGTGATACTCATCTGTTCGGGATCAATTTGCGAAAGATGCAGCTGATGGGGAGTAAGATTTAAATCAATCTCGCGTTTCGCAGTGATTGGTTCTGCTATCTCCTCATCCTTTTCAAATGTCCGTTCATAACCATTATATATTATCCAACGAGAACCATCCCACTTCATCAAGCGGGAATCAATTTTTGATACTAATATTCCTTCTTTATATTTTTCAATTTTTACATTATAGGCAATCTGCCTTTTAAAATTATAGGTTTCAATAGTTACAATTTTATCGGGAGGGTCCTGCATAATAACATCACGAATAAATTCGTTACTGCGCGAACGTTTACGTAAATATTCATTGGTAATGTTATCAATCTCCCGATTTGTGTGAATGGCTACTGTTTCCGCTAATAAAAATGACCCCCCACTAAGCAATAAACCGACTATCAGCAGAATACACAGGATACGGTAAAAACTGTACCCCAATGCTTTAAGAGCTACTATTTCATTATGTCTGGCCATAAAACCAATGGAAAAAACCGTAGTCATGAGAGTGGCAACCGGAAGAATTATTATAATTATATAAGGAACAAAGTAAAGGTAATAGAGGGTTGTAATAGACCAGGGTACATCATTATCAATAAAACGATCCAGATTTTCTATCATGTCTACCACAATAAATATTATTACTATTCCTAATAAACAGAATAAAAAAATTGACATAAATCTTTTGAATATGTAACCTGAAAGAATTGAAATCATTGCTTATCCCTGATAAAATATTTTTTCAGCCAACCGGTAACAGCATTCCATTGAATAAATGTTTGTTCCCGGATAGCATGAATAATGAAATAAACACCGGCAATACCAACCACAATATTGGCAAGCCACATGGCTAAAACCGGATGCATCAATCCCCTGTCAGCCAGTTGTTCTCCCCCGATTAAAAATGCCCAATAAATAAGGAAAAAAATCATACCTATACCCCAACCTACTGCCATCCCCCCTTGCCTGGCCATGATTCCAACCGGAGCGCCGATCAGTACAAACACTATACAGGCAATCGGAATGGAATATTTTTTATGCACTTCAACCTTTAAGGCAGCAATCGATTTTTCAAACCCCTTAATTCCTTTGATTTGAGAGTGGATATTTTGTAAGGCCTTTTTTAGGACAAGCAAATTGGTTTCTCTGGTTGTAATTTTTTTTACTTGAGTAGTATCGGAAGAGACATCCTGCTTAGTCCAAAACCGTTCAGGAAAAAACTGTTCAAGGCTTATTCGTGCTTGTTTGTTGACTGCATTTTGTTTTTTGGTAATGGACTGTAAATGACGCTTAATATCTTTTTGTAACATAGGGGTACTTTTTTCTCGTAATCCCCTGCTCCCAGAACTGCTTCTTTTAAGTACCATATTGGAAATAGGTATATAAATTTTATGCTTATTGAATTTTAACCGCCGATAATTTTCCAGGTTTGTTTTTTCAACTTCATGAACCTCCCCATTATTAAGAGAAAATACCACGGTGCTGTGTTCTTTTGAAAAGTACAGTCTTCCTGTTTCGGCAAATATAGTTTTATTAAATTTGGGATCACTGCTGTCATTAATAATTATTCCATGAAGAACATCAGTATTATTATCAATTGAATGAACCAGTAAATTGTAATTTTTAATGTCATCAAAAAATACATTGGGCTCCAGAGTTAATGTGGGTTTTTTTCTGGAAATATCAGAATAAAGCATACTCAAGCGATGATTTGATTCCGGGTATACATAATTATTGAACTGTATCATCCCCACAGCTATAATGAACGATATCACTAATACAGGAAAAATAAGACTGTAAATGGGTATTCCACTTGCTTTAAGGGCAGTAATTTCATTTTCAGAAGAAAGTTTGCCGAACACCATAAGAGAAGCAATCAGCACGGCCATGGGAACGGCTAACGCAACTATCCAGGCCAGTTGATAGAGAAAAAATTCAGCAACAATCTTCAGAGAAAGTCCTTTCCCCAGTAATCTGCCCAGGTCCCTGAAAAGTATATTTAAAATAAATAAAAATATTATGGTTCCAATACCAAACAAAAAAGGGCTGATATGTTCTTTGAGAATGTATTTTGTAATAATCCGCATACTTTACTTATAAATATTTTAAGTTTATAATATAATAAAATGAATAGAATTTTGCAAATTAAATTAATAAAATTTTTCTTGCTTAAACCAAATAATTTTTTTATATTAAAAAAAACGAAATTTATTGAAAGGAGGTATCAAAAATTTATGCCTGCAGTTAAGGTCAGAAACAATGAATCATTTGAAAAAGCATTAAGAAGGTTTACTAAGCAATGTGAAAAAGCAGGGTTAATGTCTGATATCAGAAAACATCAGTATTACGAAAAACCAAGTGAAAAAAGAAAGCGCAAAGAAGCTGCTGCCCGGAGAAAACAGAGAAAACTTCAAAAAATATTTGGCGAACAATAATACAAATAACAGGATATAATCATGAGTTTATCTGAAGTCGTCTCGGAAAAAATGAAACAGGCAATGAAATCCAAAGATCAGGTTGCTGTAGAAACTTACCGGAGTATAAAATCTCATTTACAAAATAGAGCTATTGAACAAGGTAAGGATCTTACCGAGCAAGATGAAATTATGGTTTTATCCAAAGAAGTAAAAAAGAGAAAAGAATCTCTGGAATATTTTAAAAAGCAGGGACGTGATGATTTAGTAACAAAAGAAGAAAAAGAGTTAAACATCATAGAGTCTTTTTTGCCTGAACCAATGAGCCCGGAGAAACTTCAGCAATTAGTTGATAAGGCGATTAAGGATACCGGAGCAGAATCAATGCGAGATATGGGTAAGGTTATGGGAGCAATAATGCCACAAGTAAAAGGCCGGGTCGATGGTAAAACCGTACAGGATACTGTAAAACAAAAATTGAGTTAATCATATTGGATTTATTATTAAATTATTTGTTTATACCCTGTGTTTTTAAAACATGGGGTTTTTTTATATATGTATGAATACATTTGATTTAATTATTCTACTGATTCTGGGTTTTTTTTGTGTTAAAGGATTATTCAGAGGAATGGTGCTTGAAGTCTTCACTCTTATAGGTCTTTTAGCCGGATATTTGGTTGCTTTACGAGTAAAAAGTGATCTAACGGTTTTCATCCAAAAATGGATACAACTACCGGACATTGTAATCAACACAGTTTCTTTTTTACTGATTTTAATGGTGATAGTCATATTGTTCAGATTTATTGCTGGAAGAATCCGGCAAATATTTAAATGGACCTTTTTGGGGTGGGTGGATAAAGGAGGAGGATTGCTCATAGGATTATTAAAAGGCGGGCTGATTGCCAGTCTTTTAGTACTGTTAATATCACTCATTCCTCTTTCACAGAAGGTTAACAAAGAACAAGAAAAATCTCTGCTGTTCTCACCTGTCCGCAGTATTGCTCCTGCGGTGTTTAATATTATAAAAACAGCCTTTCCTAAAACAGAAAATTTTTATCATGAAGTCAAGCAGGGACTCACTACTGAATCTCAAAAAGCTGTTGATGATATAGTATCAAAACAAATTGAATCACTAAAAGAAAAAAATTCGGAGAAAATTTTTCGGGATTCAAATAGCCGGCAAGATTATATAGAAAAAAATCCTGAACAAAAATGAATAAAACATTACATGATACAGCTCTGGAATTTGATGTAATTATTGAAAAGGTAAGTGAACATACCGTATCCCGCGAGGGTAAAGAAAAAATTGTATCCCTTACCCGATATAAAAAAAAGCAATTGTTACAAAAAGAACTGGAACGCATAACAGAGATGGCAGATCTGCTTAAGTATGATGATCATTTCCCCCTGCAGGGGTATGGTGAGTTAATCCCCTATTTGAATAAAGCAGAAATTGATGGAAGTTATATTCCACCTGAAGGGCTTTTTATTCTGCTTCGTTTTTTACAAATTATTGAAAAAATAAATAACTATATTAATCACAGAAAAGACAAATACCCCTTATTAAAAAAAATAACTAATCATTTCAACTATTTAGTTTTTCTGCAGCAGGAAATTAAAAATATACTGGATGCAAAAGGCAATATAAAACCCAAAGCCTCAGAGAAGCTGTATACTCTTCATAAGCAAATTGAAGATAAAAGAATAAAAATCCGAAAAAAACTGGAATCAAAATTACACACTCTGTTAAACAAAGGATATGCCCGGGATGATCATCTGGTCATCCGTCAGGGCCGACTAGCACTGCCGGTAAAAGAAACATACCGCAGTTCTGTAAAGGGAATTGTTATTGATCAATCAGCAAGTGGGGCTACAGTTTTTATTGAACCCCTGGATATCATCGAACTGAACAACCAGGTACATAAACTGGAATCAGAAAAAACCAAAGAGATAGAGCGAATACTAATTAAAGTCACAAATATTGTACGAGACAATATATCTGAGCTTAAGGGTAATATTGATTCTTTCAGTGATCTGGATTCAATCTATGCAAAGGCCCAATTTTCCCTGAAACTGGATTGTATCCCTGCTGAAATAAATAATCAGGATAAACTGAATCTAAAAAATGCTCGTCACCCCCTGCTGTTGCTGCGCAATTCCAATGCTGAGATTGTACCGCTGTCTATTGAAATGAATCAGAACATCAGAACTGTTATCATAACCGGACCCAATGCAGGGGGAAAAACAGTTGCGTTAAAAACAGCAGGTCTTCTTTCCCTTATGCATAATTATGGGTATCATATTCCTGCAGAAGAGGGATCCTCAATTCCCTTGTATTCCGGAATTTTTGCTGATATAGGAGACCGCCAGTCAATTCAACACGATCTGTCCACTTTCAGTTCCCATATTGAGAGGTTGAACAGAATCCTCCAGGAAAGTGACACCCACAGTCTGGTGTTGCTGGATGAAATCGGCTCATCCACCGACCCTATAGAAGGGGCGGCTCTGGCAGAAGTAATTTTAGAGTATCTGACTGAACTGGGATGCTTGACCATTGCAACCACCCATATGGGAGCATTAAAGGTTTTTGCTCACCAGCACAAGTTTATTGAAAATGGGTCCATGCTTTTTGATAGTAAAAAACTCTCTCCTTCCTATAGATTTCAGATGGGATTGCCCGGTTCATCCTATGCTTTTGAAATAGCTGAAAAATATGGAATGGACCCTGAAATAATTCAAAAAGCACGGAAACGAATTGGTGAAGAACGGGGTAAACTGGATACCTTAATTCTTCAGCTTGAAAATGAGATACAAAAGTCTTCCCGCTTGACCAAAGAAGCTGAAATCAAACATTCCAAACTTGAAGGCCTGATACAGTTGTATCAAGAACGGCTGGATAAAATTACAAAGCAAGGACAGAAGGAGAGAAAAAGGATTGTTGATGAGGCAGAAGAGTTTTTGAAAAATGCCAATGTTGATATTGAAAATATTATCCGAGAAATAAAAGAAAAACAGGCTGCAAGATCAACTATCCGAACAGCCAAAAATACTATACAGCAAAAACAAGATACCATAAAAAAACTGCAGCACAATCAAAATGTACCGGATCAGAAAACCTTAAAAAAGGGCGAGTGGGCTTTTTGGCACGGACATTCCGGCAAGGGTAAAATAATCTCAGACTCTGACAGCACGGGAAGGGTTCTGGTGGACTGGGATGGCATACGACTTAAAGTTCCCCTGCAGGAGTTACAAACAACCCGGGAATGTGATCAGGACGAAAAACAGACATCCGAAATCAATTTTGTTTCTGTAGCCAAAATCGACGATTCTATTGGGAACGAAATTGATCTGAGAGGAATGCGGGCTGAAGATGCAATAATCACCGTAGATAAATATCTCAGTGATGCAGTTATGGCAGGGTTTCATGCAGTGAGGATTATTCACGGGAAAGGAAGCGGAGTGTTAAGAGAGGTGATCGGAAGGCATCTTAAAGAACACAACCTGGTAAAAAATTTTCGGCTGGGCAGGTGGAATGAAGGAGACACCGGAGTTACTATTGTAGAGATAGAATGAAAGTATCTGAAGAAAAAATACAACAAATTCGGGACACTGCTGATATAGCTGAAGTTATTTCTGACTATGTCACGCTTCGGAAAAAAGGCAAATCTCTGATGGGACTGTGCCCCTTTCATCAGGAAAAAACACCGTCATTTAGTGTGGACCCGGGAAAAGGACTGTATCATTGCTTCGGATGTGGAGCAGGAGGAGATATTTTTAATTTTATAATGGATATTGAAAATATCACCTTTCCGGAAGCAGTAAAAAATCTGGCCGAAAGATACGGTATATCTTTACCTGAATCCCGGACTGAAGATGCATCCTCATATGAAACTGAAATTCTTTTTTACACTAACAATACAGCCAAAGATTTTTTTACTTCCTGCCTTTATCAAACCCGGGCAGGTGCAAAAGCGCTCAGCTATATCAAGCAGAGAGGGTTTACCTCTGAAACTATAAAAAAATTTCAAATCGGATATGCACCTAATAGATGGGATGGCCTTATTCTCCTGGCACAGCGATCGAATCTGCCCCTCCAGCATCTGGAAAAAGCTGGTCTGATTATCAAACGCAGGAACGGATCTGGCTTTTATGACCGATTCCGGGGAAGAATCATATTTCCAATTACCAATACAACCGGAAAAGTGATTGGTTTCGGGGGAAGGATAATCAAGCAGGAAAAAAATCAACCGAAATATATTAATTCTCCGGAAACCAGGATATATAAAAAAGGCTTTCAGCTGTATGGATTAGATCTTGCTAAAAAGGCAATCCGGCATAAGGACAGAATACTGCTGGTCGAGGGGTATACAGATGTCATGCGGCTTCATCAAAATGACTTTAATAATGCTGTCTCTACACTGGGTACAGCATTAACTGTCAACCAGGCTCAAATACTAGCCCGCTATTCTAAAAATGTTACTTTGCTTTTTGACGGGGATTCAGCAGGGTTTAAAGCTGCTTTACGGGGAGTAGATGTGCTGTTTAAAGCAGGTATACGAGTTAATATCGCTCCTCTTCCCCACGGAATAGACCCTGATTCTTACTTACTTCAAAAAGGGCAAAAAATCATGAATGAACACATTCAAACAGCACAATCCTTTGTGGAATTCCATCTTCAGCAGTTAAAAAAAAATGGCAGTTTTAACTCACCTTATGCCAAGGCAGAAGCAGCAAAAAATCTATTAAATACAGTAAGAAATATCAAGGATCCTCTGGAAAAAAATTTTTATATAAAAGAGATTTCTGAAAAAATCGGAGTAGATGAAAAATTTCTACATGAACAACAACTCAAAAAAACTGATAGAATCACCAGCACTGGTCAGGAAACAAACCAAAAACATCCTGAAAATGCTGAAGATATACTGTTAATTTTTCTTCTGCAGGACTTCATTAAATGGGTAAACATTATCTTTGATTTTATCCAAGAGGATGATATCACCTCTCATACTATTCTATTAACAATTTATAGGGATTATTCAAACCATAAGATCAAAAATGTAAATGATATTATGAATAGATTTAATGAAAACCCAGAAATTAAATCCTACCTTACTGCTCTTATGACCAGAAGAAAGGATACGGTTACCAAAAGTGATGACTATAAAAAACTGTGTGCTGATTGTATAATTGAAATAAAAAAACGGAATCTTAAAAATAAAATTAAAACATACCAGGAACAAATACGCAGACAGCAGCAAAATAATAAAAATGTAAACGAATTACAAGATGAATACTTTAAATTAAAAAAAGAACTGGTGTCATTTTCTCATGATATGAAAGATATGATTTTAAAAAAAATTGAAAAAAAAAGTTGAAAAAGTAAAAAGATTTCATTATAATTAGAGTTCGGAAATAATCCGGGCCCATAGCTCAGTTGGTTAGAGCAACGGACTCATAATCCGTCGGTCGAAGGTTCGAGTCCTTCTGGGCCCACATGTATAAAAATTTCAAAAAGGAGAAAGAACCATTAACGGGGTAAGAAAAGAAATCACGAAAAAACAAGTTGATATAAAGCACACTATTTATAAAGTGCACCTTTTATAGGGGGCACTTTTTTTTATTTTAGAGAAAATATGAAACGGTACAGGAGGCATCTGTGCAAGAATTAATTGAACATTTAAAGGAACTTCAAAGTATCGATTCCGAGTTGCAATTCATCAGAGAATTAAGGGGCAATCTTCCACACCAAGTTAACAGACTTCACAATCAACTCCAGGAAGCGGAAAATAATTATAGTGAAAAAAAAGACAGATTAGAACAAACAAAAAAAGAAATTGGATTAACCCAGATAGAGATTGAAGACCTTAAAAAGAAAAAACAAAAATATCAGGATCAATTGTACGAAGTTACTAATAATAAGGAATATGATGCAGTTACCACAGAAATCGAAGAAGTTAATAAAAACATTGATGAAAATGAAAATTATGTAATTTCTTTAATGGATGAGGAAGAAAAATTAACTGCTGAACTGGATAAGCATAAAGGGGATCTGGAAAGCTTAAAACAAGATTTAAAAACCAAAGAAACCGAGTTAAAGACGAAAAATGCCAAAACTGAAAAAGAAGAATTAACTCTGAATGACAAAAAAAGCAAACTGGTATCCAATATTGATAATCGACATTTGTCCATGTATGACCGTATTAGTAAGGCTAAAGGTGGATTGGCTGTAGTTTCCATGCAGAATGGTTCCTGCGGTGGTTGCTCGAAAAAGCTTCCTCCCCAGAAAATTCTGGAAATTCGGTCCGGAAAAAAATTACATCTTTGCGAAGTTTGTGGTCGCATACTCATCTGGGATGGTTATAAATAACTGGATAATATATGACCCTTTTCTGCTATATTGATGGTTCCTGTCAGGGAAATCCGGGACATTCCGGTTACGGGGTGGTTCTTGAAGAAGAAAATGGAAATACTCTGGAAATGCTGGGTGATTTTATTGGAAATGCAACCAATAATATTGCTGAGTACCAGGCATTAATAGCCTGCCTGCATTTGACCAAAAAGTATGATATGGATACATTAATTATTTACTCGGACAGTCAACTGGTGGTTAATCAAATTAAAGGATTATATAAAATAAAAAAAGACCATATAAAATCATTGTTTGATAAAGCTCAGAATATTATCAATACTGCTCCCTATAAAATAGAAATAATACATATACCAAGAGAAAAAAATAAAAAAGCAGATAAACTGGCAAGAAAGGCAATACAATTGAAAACAAAAATTACTGATTTAGTTTAATTATAATGGGTAGAACAGGTGATCGCGGAGTTAGGATAAACAATTATCATAATTCTGAGGAAAGTCCGGACTCCACAGGACAGGATGCTCCCTTAACAGGAGGTATTCCTAAAAGGAATGACGGAAAGTGCCACAGAAAATAACCGCTTACCAGAACCATACAGTTCTGGTAAGTAAGGGTGAAAAGGTGAGGTAAGAGCTCACCGGTTCTGCGGTGACGCAGAACGTCAGGGTAAACCCCATCCGGAGCAAGGCCAAATAGATGAGGAATGTATTACGAAATGGTCCGTTTCGTCTGACTCATGGGTAGGCCGCAGCGGAGATGTCTGATTATAGACATCCCCAAAAGATAAATGATCACCATTTCCTATATTGGGAAGACAGAATCCGGCTTATCGTTCTGCCCAAGAAATTCTGAGGTCTTTAATAATATGAAATGGAACATCAAAAAATCGACTAACAGGAAAGAATATCAGCATCTCATCTCTTCACTGAACATACCACCAATAATAGCAAATCTTCTGGTACATCGCCATCTCAATAATGAAGAACAAATTAAAACTTTTTTTGAATGTCAATGGGCAGATACTCATGATCCCTATCTCTTAAAAGATATGGAAAAAGCAGTTCAAAGAATTATTACAGCATTACAAAATAATGAAAAAATTTTTATCTACGGTGATTATGATGTTGACGGTGTTACCTCTGTAAGTCTGTTAAAAATATTTCTGGATCAATTAGGAGCAGATGTACATTACTACATCCCTGACAGGCTAAAAGAAGGGTATGGTCTCTCAGAACAAGGGATACAAAATGCAGTGGATATAAATGCCCGCCTTCTGATAACTGTTGACTGCGGCATTAAGGGAGTCCAGGAAATTAAACAGGCTCGGGAAAAAGGGATTGATTCTATCATATGCGATCACCATGAACAGGATAAAACTCTCCCTCCTGCAACTGCCATTTTAAATCCCAAACAAAAGAAATGCCCATATCCCTTTAAAGAACTGGCCGGAGTAGGAGTGGCTTTTAAACTCATACAGGGAATAAATAAATATTTAAAGGTAGAGGAAGAGAAAAGTAAACAATTTTTAGACCTGGTTGCTCTGGGTACTGCTGCTGACATTGTACCGCTGATAGGGGAAAACAGAATTTTTGTAAAAGAAGGAATGGGTAGAATCAATCAAACAGATCGGGTCGGCATTCGTTCTTTGATTGAAACTATCGGACTAACCGGAAAAAAGATCGGTACCGGTCAGATTGTTTTCATCCTGGCGCCGCGCATCAATGCGGCAGGAAGAGTGGGCAATGCAGAACGAGCAGTAAAATTGCTTACCACTGACAATCAACAGCAGGCAGACAACTTGGCAAAAATACTTGAATCAGAAAACAGAATACGAAAAGATATTGATGAACAAACGTTAAATGAAGCCCTGATCATGCTGGAGTCAGCCTTTGATATCCAGCAGGACAGAGTGATAGTGCTGGCAAAAGAAGGGTGGCATCCGGGAGTGATAGGAATAGTTGCTTCCCGAATATCTGAAAAAATCAATCGTCCGGTGATTATGATCGCCATTGAGGAATCTATTGGGAAAGGCTCAGCAAGAAGTATTAAAAATTTTGATCTATATTCAGCTCTTACATTATGTAAAGATAGCTTAATCAGGTACGGAGGGCATAAATATGCTGCAGGTCTGACCATTGATCAGGATAAAATCAACAGCTTTCGCCAGCAGCTGAATGCAGTATCTGCAGATATGATTACAGAGGAGGATTTAGTAAAAACTATTACTGTTGATATGGAAATATCTTTATCAGACATTAATGATGAATTGGTTAAGTATCTTAAATTATTTGAACCCCATGGACCTAAAAACATGCGGCCTGTTTTTATATCCCGAAATCTGGAAGTAGTAGGAACTCCCCGCATAGTTGGAAGAAACCATTTAAAATTTAAGGTGCGGGAAAATAATAAAATATTTGATGCTATTGGTTTCAATCTGGGAGAATTAATATACCGGCTCTGTCCCGGAGAAAATAATCTGGATATGGTTTATATTATTGAAGAAAATCACTGGAATGGCAGAACCCAGACGCAGCTCAGAGTAAAAGATATTAAATAGGTAACATAAGATATGAAAAAAAGAAGACGGGCCAGAGAATTAGCTTTGCAGACATTGTATTCCGAGGAATTTACCGGAAATGATCTGGATACACTACTCAGGCAACTCAAAAACAGGGCACCGGAAGAAGTTTTCGATTTCGCTTCCAGTCTGGTAACAAAAGTAATGACCAAGGATGCTTTCCTTGATAAACATGTTGCCAGCAGTGTTAAAAACTGGGAATATAACCGAATTGCAGTGATTGACAGAATTATTTTAAAAATTGCATTATGTGAACTGCTTTTTTTTGAAGAAATTCCACCCCGCGTTTCCATTAATGAGGCAATAGATCTGGCCAAAACATTCAGTACAGTGAATAGCGGTAAATTTGTAAATGGAATAATTGATAATCTGTATAAAAAATTTCAAGCCCAGGGCAAAATTAAAAAAAAAGGCAAGGGTCTGTTGAACAAAAATTAATAAATTGAGTATAAAAAAGTGATTATAAACTAGAGAGATTTTATACGGAGAAATATATGTTTAATACATTAGTAGAAAAAATTTTTGGTAATAAACATGAAAAGGAAATTAGCAGAATTCAGCCTGTTGTAGATGAAATCAATAAAATCTATCCCACACTTCATGAGCTTTCCGATGAAGAACTGAGAAATAAAACCGAACAATTTAAGCAAATCATTCACAACAAGGTCAAAAACATACAAGAGCAGATAGATAACTTAAAACAGGAATTGAAAGAGTCTCATGTTGACCAAGACCTCGATATCGAAGAAATTCGTAAACAGATAACCGAGTTGGATGAGGAGGAAGAAGAAATAACCGAAGGGGTTCTGCAAGAAATTCTCCCGGAAGCATTTGCAGTAGTCAAAGAGGCCTGCCGCCGGCATGTAGGTACATCCTGGAAAGTAGTGGGAGTGGAAACTCAGTGGAATATGCTTCCTTTTGATGTTCAGCTTATAGGAGCTGTTGTTTTGCATCAGGGTAAAATTGCTGAAATGGCTACCGGAGAGGGAAAAACCCTGGTTGCCACCATGCCGCTTTATCTGAATGCCCTGGTAGGCAAAGGAGCTCATCTGGTAACTGTTAATGACTACCTGGCCCAGAGGGACTGTGAATGGATGGGAAAAATATTTGAATTTTTAGGACTCAGTGTCTCCTACATTAAAAATGATATGCCAACACATGAGCGTAAAAAGGCGTATCAGGCTGATATTACCTATGGCACTAATAATGAGTTCGGTTTTGACTATCTCCGTGACAACATGGCCCGATCTATTGAAGATATGGTTCAAAGAGGACATTACTACACTATTATTGATGAAGTTGATTCTGTATTGATTGATGAAGCCCGAACTCCTCTAATTATCTCCGGCCCTGTTCCGGAATCCCATAACCAGTTCAATGAAATGAAGCCAAAAGTTGCTCAGTTGGTTCGCCAGCAAACTCATCTGGTAAGCCGATTGATAAAAGAAGCAAAAGAACTTCTTGAAAATGAAGATGAGAAGGCTGATTATGAAGCCGGCAAAAAATTGCTTAAAGCTCAGCGGGGAGCCCCTAAGAATAAACGGTTAACCAAATTGTTAGGGGAGAGCGGTATACAGAAACTTATCAGAAGTGTAGAAGCAGATTATATGCGAGATAAAAAACTTCATATCCTGGATGAAGAGCTCTACTATATAATTGATGAAAAAAACAACACTATAGACCTTACTGACAAAGGACGAGAAGCAATGTCTCCCAATAACCCGGAGATGTTTGTACTTCCGGATATTGCAACCGAACTGACAGAAATCGATGAGGATGAATCGCTTTCACCCCAGGAAAAACTGGAAAAAAGAGAAAAAATTCAAACACAATTCAACGATATAAGTGAAAAATTACATAATATCAGTCAGCTGCTCAAAGCTTTTTCCCTGTTTGAAAAGGATGTTGAATATGTGGTTACCGAAGATGGAAAAGTAATGATTGTGGATGAGTTTACCGGAAGGCTTATGCCAGGGAGAAGATTTTCTGACGGACTGCATCAGGCCCTGGAGGCAAAAGAGAATGTAAAAGTAGAAAGAGAAACCCAGACCCATGCCACCATTACCCTGCAGAATTTTTTCCGGCTCTATACCAAACTTGCCGGAATGACAGGAACAGCTGAAACAGAAGCTGATGAATTTGAAGAAATCTATAAACTTAAAGTTGTGGTCATTCCTACAAATGAGCCGGTCAGGAGAACAGATCATGAAGATATGATATTTAAAACCAAAAGGGAAAAGTACAAAGCAATTATTCAGGAAATTGAGGAATTCCATACTGCCGGTCTGCCAGTCCTGGTGGGAACCATATCCGTAGAGGTTTCAGAAACCCTTTCCCGGATGCTGAAACGAAAAAACATCCGGCATTCGGTTTTGAATGCAAAACATCATGCCAAAGAAGCTGAGATAGTGACCAAAGCAGGAGAACCGGGTATGGCAACCATTGCCACCAATATGGCAGGAAGAGGAACTGATATAAAGCTTGGTGCAGGAGTAATACGCTACAGTGAAGAAGGATTAGAGACGTTTGCCCGGGATATGGAAGTACTCATAAACAGAAAATCAAAAATTCTGCTCCATGAAATACCTGATAATATGATCGATACATTCAGTACAATCATTGAGGAGAAAAAGGGAACACCGGTAGTGGTGGAAACCCTGGAACAGAAAAATAATCTGCTAACCAATGTGGATACCTGGAATAATCAGGATGTAGTTCTCATTCCCAGATCAAAAGGAAATCCCAGAGATGCAAAAGTAAGTGCTGATATTATCACCCAAATCAAAGTAAGGGATTATGCTGAGGGAGGGCTTCATATTATTGGAACTGAACGGCATGAAGCACGCCGGATTGACAGACAGCTCCGGGGAAGAAGCGGACGGCAGGGTGATCCTGGTTCCTCTAAATTCTACCTGTCTCTGGAAGATGATTTAATGAGACTGTTTGCACCGGATAAAATTGTGGGGGTTATGGATCGACTTGGACTTCAGGAAGGGGAAGTGATTACCCATTCCATGATAACCAAATCCATAGAAAGAGCCCAGAAAAGAGTGGAAATGAGAAATTTCGAAATCAGAAAACATCTTCTGGAATACGATGATGTAATGAATAAGCAAAGGGAAATAATATATCAAAAACGCAAAAGAGCTCTGGAGGGAGAAAATCTTCGGGATAATATCTATATCTCCATAGAAGAATTTATTGAAGAACAGGTGGAAATACACACCGAAGAAGATTACAGTGAAAATTGGGACTGGGAGGGTTTAAGCAATGTTCTGCTTAAAACCATACTGCTTCCTCTTCCCCTGAATGCAGATGAACAGAAAGACATATCCAAAGATGAACTTAAGGATCGTCTTATAGATGCAGCTCTAGAAAACTATAAAAGAAAATGTAACGCTCTCGGGGATGAAGTAATGGGGCATTTGGAAAAAATAGCTACCCTTCATACTATAGATGAAAAATGGAAAGAGCATCTTTACGAGATGGATCAGCTAAAAGAAGGAATTAACTTCAGAGCATATGGGCAAAAAGACCCCTTAATTGAATATAAGCATGAAGGATTTAGAGCATTTAAACAAATGCTGGAATCAATAAATGACGAAATTTTAGAAATTGTATTCAAGGCAAATATTGAAGTTGAGCAGGATCTCAGAAAACAGCAGCAAAAAGCTGCATCAATTGACATGTCGACCAGACATGAAGATACTATCGGTATGGGATTTGCTGGTCAACCGGATGTACAACAACAGCAACAAGGAGGTAATGTAAGGGCAGGAAAAAAACAGCCGGTAAAAACAGGTAAAAAAGTAGGCAGAAACGATCCCTGCCCTTGTGGAAGTGGAAAAAAGTATAAACATTGTTGCGGAAGATAGAGCTTAAACAATTAAAGTATGGGAGCATAATTGATGTCAAAATCTCTGGTTATTGTGGAGTCTGATGCTAAATCCAAAACTATCAATAAATTTCTTGGTAAAGAATATAATGTAAAAGCCTCGGTAGGGCATATCAAAAATCTCCCCAAAAACCGTTTAGGGGTGGATATCGAGAATAATTTTTCTCCGGAATGGATTACCATCCGGGGAAAAGGTAAGATTCTTTCCAATTTAAAAAAAGCGGCCTCGGCTTCGGATAAGGTCTTTTTAGCCACTGATCCGGATCGAGAAGGAGAAGCGATTGCCTATCATTTATTAGAAGAAATTAAAAAATTCAATAAAAACGTCTTTCGGGTACTTTTTTATGAGATTACCGATCAAGCAGTCAGGGAGGCAATACAAAATCCTAAAACGGTAAATCTTACCAAAGTAGAAGCCCAAAAAGCCAGACGGGTTCTGGACAGATTGGTGGGGTATAAAATCAGCCCTTTTCT
The DNA here is from genome assembly GCA_046483025.1 of bacterium. Taxonomy (GTDB): domain Bacteria; phylum Zhuqueibacterota; class QNDG01; order QNDG01; family CAYUAG01; genus CAYUAG01. The sequence goes on along the minus strand of JAWODZ010000153.1, from coordinate 5,725 downwards.
CTGGAAAACAATATATAGGGGTTTGTCTGCAGGCAGAGTGCAGTCAGCAGCTTTACGGATTATCTGTCAGAGAGAAGAGGAAATTACCTCTTTTAAACCGGAAGAATATTGGTCTTTGGATGCTGATTTTATGACCAGAAACAAGGATGTGTTCAAATCCAAGCTTATTAAAATCAATGATAAAGATGTAGAAATTCCTGACAAAAAAAATGCTGAACAACATGTGGAAGCAATTCAAAAACAAAATTTTCTTATCTCTGATATCAAGAAAACCCAGGTTAAACGTAAACCCTATCCTCCTTATACTACCAGCTCTTTTCAACAGGATGCAGCTGTCCGCTGTAAAATGAGCACCAAAAAAATAATGATGATTGCCCAGCAGCTTTATGAAGGGATTGATCTGCCGGAGGGAAGAACAGGATTAATTACCTATATGCGTACTGATTCCACACGATTGTCCTCCACAGCAGTTTCTGAGGCACGTGAATTTATCGCAAATAATTATGGAACCGAATATGTACCCCCGAAACCTGTGTTTTATAAAACCAAAAAAAATGTACAGGATGCACATGAGGCTATTCGTCCCACTTCCTTAAAAAGAATCCCCCGGAGCATCGCTGCACATTTAACGTCCGATCAGTTGAAAATCTATACCCTTATCTGGCAACGATTTGCCGCCTGCCAGATGCGCCCGGCTCAACTGGTACGAACAATTATTGATGTAAAAGGCGGACCCTACCAGTTCAGAACCACCGGTTCCGTGATAAAGTTCAAGGGATTTATGCAGGTATATAATATTACTAAAGAAAAAGATTCCGACACCTATCTTCCTGAGAAACTGAAAAAGGAAGAATCACTAATGCTGGAAAAACTCTATCCTCAACAACACTTTACTAAACCATCGCCGAGGTATACTGAAAGCAGTCTGGTAAAAACACTCGATACTCTGGGTATTGGAAGACCCTCCACTTATGCTATAACCATCTCCAATCTTTTGAGCAGAAAATACATAACCAAGGAGAGAAGAACTCTCTTTGCCACTGAACTGGGCATGAATGTTAATCAGATTCTGATATCTCAATTTCCTGATATCATCAATATTAATTTTACTGCCTATATGGAAAAAGAACTTGATAAAATTGAATCAGGAGATAAAAATCATATAAAGGTTTTAAAGGATTTTTATCAACCGTTCTCCCAATCTTTACAAAAGGCATTATCCAAACAAGAAGATATCAAACTATCTCTGCAGGAAAAAGTTGGTGAAAAATGTCCGGAATGCGGAAAGGAACTTATTGTAAAATGGGGCAGAAATGGAAAATTTATTGGATGTACCGGGTACCCTGAGTGTACTTTCACAAAACCGCTTGATGAGCAAGAAACCCATACTGATGAAGTCTGTGAAAGATGCGGCGCTCCCATGCAGATAAAAGTGGGGAAATTTGGCAGATTCCTGGCATGTTCAGACTATCCTAAGTGTAAATTCACCAAACCTTTTTCCCTGGGAATTTCCTGTCCTGAAAAAGATTGTGATGGTGAGATCGTGGAACGGAAAACCAGGAGAGGAAAAATTTTTTATGGATGTTCCAATTATCCCAAATGTAAATTCGCCCTGTGGAATAAACCGGTTCCCCAAACCTGTCCCAAATGCGGGTATCCGTTATTGGTCACCAAACAAACAAAAACCAAGGGAACCTTTAAACAATGCCCTAACTGTAAAAATACGGTTAAATAAAATATTGTGAATACAATGTACCCGGACATAAATGATTTTTTACAGTATCTTTCTTCGCAAAGACAATACTCACACCATACCATAGAAGCGTATAGAAGAGATATTCTTCAATTTTTTGAATTATTGTATTTTAATGGTTCTTCTAAAAACAAAAATATCAATGATATAGCCAGGCATGATATTAGAAATTTTATCAGCAGTTTAATTCGATATGGTATGAGCAAAAAAAGCGCCCAACGAAAAATTGCAGCCTTAAAAAGTTTTTTTGCTTTTCTGTATAAACAAAACCGTATTCATAAAAATCCGGTTTCAGGAATTGCCTTGCCAAAACAGGAAAAAGTCCTGCCAAAATTTCTTCAGGAGCATGAAGTTAGTGAAATTTTCAAAAAAATTGATACTGGAAGTCCCTCCGGAATACGGGATCGGGCAATTATTGAACTTTTTTACAGTACAGGTATTAGACTGTCTGAACTTTCAGGGTTAAATATTCAAGATATTGATTTACATGCTGGTACGATACGAGTGCAGGGAAAAGGTTCAAAACAGAGGATAGTACCTATTGGAAAATGTGCCTGCCGTGCTATGCGAGAATATTTAACACAAAAACAAAACTTTTTTACAGTAAAAGATAAAGAGGCATTATTCCTAAATCGTTATGGGAAAAGAATATCTAATCGAGGTATTCAATTGCGGGTTAGTAAATGGCTCTCTCTGGTTTCAGAAAAAAAAGGATTAAGTCCTCATATTCTTCGTCATTCCTTTGCCACTCATTTACTGGACCGGGGAGCTGACCTGCAGGCCGTTAGAGAGCTTCTGGGACACAGTAGTTTATCAACCACCCAAGTATACACCCATTTATCAACCACCCGGTTGAAAAAGATATATAATCAGGCGCATCCCAGAGCTGAAAAAATGTAAAGGTTTACATCGAATTGAGGGGAGATAAAAAATTGAGAACAGCCACAGATTAACACAGATTAAACACGGATATGCAATAATGTTTAAAGGTAAAATAACTGAAATGAAAATTAAAATATTTATTGAGGTGAAAAGAAAAAAATTGACTTCAAGTGTTTATGCATTAAATCCGTGTAAATCCGTGTAAATCCGTGGCAAATTTATTTTTTATTAATCTTCTAGTTACACAGAACAAAAAAAAGGAGAGTTATATGCAAGTTAAAGTGACAGCCAGACATTTTAAATTATCAGAAAACCTGAAAAATTATGCAGAAAATGAGACCCTGAAATTAACTAAATATTATGATGATATAATTGATTCAGAGGTGATATTATGGTGGGAAAATAATGACCGCATTGCAGAGATTAATCTTTCTGTCTATAATAAAATTCTATCAGCACATAAAAGATCCGACAATATGACAAAATCAATAGATATGTGTATTAACACATTAAAGAGACAATTAAAAAAATATAAAAATAGACGTCGAGATTTTGAACATGAAAAGGTTAATAACCATTTAGAAGACGAGGTGAATCAATAAAAGCATCCAAGCTGACAGTTAAAAAATTACTGGAAGAAACAAAAGAACTATTAGGATTTAAACTATTAACCCAGGACGCTGACCTGAAACGGATTATCACAGAAGAGTATCTTCACCGACCCGGTGTGGCGTTGGCAGGGTTTGTAGATATTTTTTCCTACCAGCGAATTCAGATTTTTGGGAATACTGAACTTGCATATCTTAAAAGTCTGAGCACAGAGAAAAGAAAAAAAATATTAAAAAAAATATTCTCTTTCGATATTCCCTGTGTAATTGTTACCAGTGAAAAAGATACTGTACCAGAATTAATAGAACTTGCCAACAGCAGAACAATCCCTGTATTAGGTACAGCTATGGGTACTATCCAACTTTATCATAATCTTGGATACTACCTTAAAGAAAAATTTGCTCCTGCTACCACTGTACATGGATGCCTGGTGGATATCTATGGAATCGGTATTTTGATCACCGGAAGAAGCGGTATAGGCAAAAGCGAGCTTGCTCTGGACTTAGTTACCCGGGGCCATCGGTTTGTCTGTGATGATGTGGTGGGTATTACCCGGATGAGTGGCAATATTTTATTAGGAAAAAGCAATAAAAAATTACAGTACAATATGGAAATCAGGGGACTGGGAATAATCAACATACAATCAATATTTGGAATAAAAGCAATAAGACGAAGTAAAAGAATTGAAGTTGAGCTTAAACTGGTTGAATGGGAAAAATCCCATAAATATGAACGACTCGGAATTGATGAAAGCAAAACCGAGATACTCGGATTAAGCATTCCAATTGTACATTTACCTATATTCCCGGGAAAGAGTATATCGACCATTGCTGAAGTGATAGCATTAAATGAATTATGCAGACTGGACGGACAATATAATGCAAAAAAATTCAGTGATGAAATCACCCGTTACATGAAAAAAGATTTTCAATCACCTGAAAAGTATATAGGCCCTGATTTTGAATAAAAAAAGGAAGAAATATGTTTTCAGAGGGTAAGACAGAAACCTATGTAGGCATAGTAGTATTCATAGGAATAATTCTATTAACCCTGGGTATCATCTGGGGTAAAAAAGTCCCTGTATTTTCCAAATATAATGTATTCCATGCTGTTTTTGGTAATGCACAGGGAGTGGAAAGTGGGGATCCGGTGAGAGTGCATGGGATAAAAAAGGGTGAGGTTACGGACATCAAACTTACCAGGGACAAGGCAATGATTACATTCCGATTAAAAAAGGAAATACAAGTATACTCTGATGCCCGGGTTTATTTGGAAATGGAAGAAATTATAGGAGGCAAACAACTATCCTTGTATCCCGGAATTAGCAATATACCTATAAAAAAAGATGAAATACTTATCGGTGAAGTAAGGGGAGACCTCAGGGTTTTTATGGCGAAAAGTGTACTGATAATGAACCAAGTTGATTCTTTATTAGGTATGATGAAATATATTTTTAAAGAAAATAAAATTTCCAATTTAATCAATAATCTGGAAGCTATATCTTTTCAGACCCAAGAGATGTTGGCAGAAAACAGAAAATATATCCATTCAACAATTGCATCACTTAATACCATAGTAAAAAAATTTCAGACCGATACAACCCTGAAAAATGTAAATACTACACTGAATAGTCTAAATAAAACTGTTGTTTTACTGGATACTACTATTAATCTGTTAAATCCGGTTATTGAACAATTAAAAAACAAAGAAAGTACTTTTGGTAAATTGGTAAGTGATAAAAAGCTTTATGATCAATTGATTAAAACCTCAACCAACCTGGATTCGCTCATTGTCGACATAAAGAAAAATCCCAAAAAATATATTCATTTTTCCTTATTTTAATCAGAAAATCATTGAAAATAAAAATTAATCTGATTACATTAAAGTATGCTGAAAGAATTAACCGTAAAAACTTCTTCCAGAACAGAACTCGTTCTTATTGACCGGGAGGTTACCGGAGTTGTAAAAGAGAGCGGCATTGAAGCGGGAATCTGCGTACTCTGGGTTCCGCATACTACAGCTGCAGTTACTATAAATGAAAATGCTGATCCGGATGTGGTACGGGATATTCTGCATGAAACCGAGAAGATAGTTCCTTTTCAGGATGGCTATCACCATAGTGAAGGAAATTCTGCAGCACATATCAAATCCTCTCTTTTCAGTCCCTCTCTGAGTTTAATTATCAACGAGTCACAACTGATTCTGGGAACCTGGCAGTCCATTTACTTTTGTGAATTTGACGGCCATTCCCAAAAGGAAATCAGAATGTAAAGTTAACCGGTACATTTGGTTATGCTGCTACCGTTCCCGAAGAAATAAAATTGGCAGCAACTCAATTAGTAGCCGGTATAATTATGGATGGAAATTACGATATGGGAAAAGAAATAAAATCAGAGAGATTGGGAGAATATGATATAACTTTTCAGGATATAACAGAAAAAGCAGATAGATTAGGTATAAAAGAAATATTAGACAGGTATA
>JAWODZ010000152.1:0-6144 GCA_046483025.1 bacterium | reverse complement strand
TGGCTGAAATAAAGATGCTGAGGGGACTGGTACCAATCTGTATGCACTGTAAGAAAATGCGGGATGATCAGGGATATTGGAATAAACTGGAGAAGTACATTGAAGATCGGAGTGATGTTACTTTTTCCCACGGTATCTGTCCGGACTGTCTGGAGAAGTATTATCCTGAATTAAAGGATAAAGATTAATTATTGAATTTAAACGCAGAGTTTGCAAAAATTTAAAGTTTTCGGGTACAGTTCAGGTATCTAATCAGATAATCTGGAGGTAGTGAAACTGATAGCGATTATAATTGTAAATACGATTCCGATTGCGATTGCGATACCGATTCCGAGTGTGATATCGATACCGATTATGATATTGATAACAATATCTATCATTAAGAGAGATTAGATATTTAAAAATAAATAATTGTATTCAAGGAGGAAAATATGAGAAATATAGTTTTGGTGTTTTTGTTGACTGTAATTTTTTTAAGCGGTGTTTGTTCTGCCCAATCTTTTCCGGATGGAAAATTGGCTCATACCTATTCAGTTGTAGCATGTGATGCAGTGACCGGAGAAATGGGTGTGGCAGTTCAGTCACACTGGTTTTCTGTAGGTTCCATTGTTTCCTGGGCAGAATCCGGGGCTGGAGCTATAGCAACCCAGTCATTTGTCAATGCTTCTTTCGGCCCCAGAGGACTTGATTTATTAAAACAAGGTAATAATGCTGAGGAAGTATTACAGTCTCTCATAGCTTCAGATGAGGGGAGGGATTATCGGCAGCTTGCTATAGTTGATTCTGAAGGCAAGGTGGCAGTATACACCGGTAAAAAATGTATTGCTGAAGCCGGACATATCAAAGGAGATCATTTCTCGGTGCAGGCAAATATGATGCTGAATAATACAGTCTGGCCTGCCATGGCCGAAGCTTATAAGGATAATTTGGATGAACCGCTGGCGGAACGTCTGGTGGCAGTACTGGAAGCTGCTCAAGCAGAGGGAGGTGATATACGGGGCCGGCAGTCAGCTGTTCTTTTGGTTGTAAAAGGTGAATCCACAGGTAAACCCTGGGAGGACAGGCTGATAGATCTTCGGGTGGATGATCATTCCCAGCCAGTCAATGAACTGAAAAGGCTGTTAAAACTGTTCCGGGCCTACGAACATATGAACGCAGGTGATGTTGCCATAGAAAATAATAATGTGGAAAAGGCACTACAGGAATATAAAACTGCTGAAATGATGTTCCCTTCAAATCTGGAAATGAAGTACTGGCATGCGGTATCTTTGGCAAATATTGGGAAGGTTGAAGAAGCGCTTCCAATTTTTAAACAGATTTTTTCTGAGGATACTAACTGGCGGATCCTGACCCAGCGGCTTCCGGCTGTTGATCTTTTGATGGTGAAGGAGGATGAGTTAAAAAAGATTATGGATGTGAAGTAAAATTTCCGATCTTGATATTCCCGAATGTTTACTCGCCTAATACATGCGGGTACAAGTCTATCAGGAATCCAGGGGTGGAAGAGGGGTGATTCACCTATAAAATCATTTCTGAAGTAATCATAATTATTCTTTAAAGAGGTCTGTGCAGAAATTTTAGTATTTTTTCAGATCATGTCATCTTCCAAAGTGGAGTCCACCTGACTTATAATAACCCCCGGGATTTTTCAATGGTTTATAAAGGTCCGAGAATCTCTAGAGGTCTATGAGTTGCATATTTAAATAAATTTAAGTATATTCATTTTAAATAAAGAATTTATAGATATTTTCCAGGGAAACTGTTACTAATGAAAAAACCGTTATGGTGGAATTGGGAACTTGAAATAACTTCACATATTGAAAAGCGAATGATTCAGCGTGGTTTTACTGAGATAGAGCTTCGTACAATGATTCAAAGGGCAGAAAAAGTTATACCAGATAAATCACAAAATAGATGGTGTATACAAACCCGGCATAAAAGTCGGATGTGGGAAGTAATAGTAGAACCAGACTTTGATGATATGTGTATAATTGTTATAACAGCTTATCCTAAAGGATGATTGTATGCAAAGTAAGTATTTAGAAATAACTTTTCGTAAAGGTAAACCATTGGCTGCTTATCTTTATTTTTCTAAAAAAACTGCAGTTCAAGCTGTAAAAACAGAACCGATGGCTTCAGGATTAATAGTAGATTATGATGAAAAAGACAAACCCATTGGTTTAGAAATCCTGTCACCGCAGCAAGTTACTGTTTCTGAAATAAATAATGTTCTTTCTAGGCTTTCAATTGCTCCAGCCTCTGATGCAGAACTTTCACCCCTGAAAGCAGCATAAATATAATACTGAGAGGTGGACTCCACTTCCAAAATGTAAGTTAGGTGAAAGTGAACACAAAAGTAGAGAAACAAAAATTTTGATAATTTTTGTTAATAGGATATGTATTTTCTCTTGATTTTTTTTATTAATAGACATTCCCGCAAAAATATGAATTCAGGGGAGAAGTTGCAGGGTGGGATCCCCGACAGAAGCACTCGGGGATGACAGGGAAAAGGGAATTTGTTTCAGTCATCTTGTTCCTATCAGATTTCGGGATCGGTATCGGTATCGCAATCGAATTACGTCATGGATTTACACGGATTGATAGTACAAAAGACCTCAAAGGTCTGGCAGACCTTTGGAGACTGTCGAAAAAATCCTAAATATGTCATCACGAGTGTTTTTTACGAAGTGATCTCCTAGATCTTTAACTTTACTCAAGGAGATCGCTTCGTCACTGCGTTCCTCGCAAAGACATCAGTTGACTTTTTCGACATTCTCTTGAGGTCTGAATCAACTTTTCGATCTCAGAACATGGATTTATTACTCAGCAGGAGAGGGAGCCCCAGCAGAGTTTTAATATGTTACATAGATAAATTATTATTTTATAAAGTAATGATTTATTAAGGTCGTTTTTGTGGATCCTGTCTGCTGTCAAACAAAGAATGTACAATAATTTTATTACTTTCGATTGTATAAAATATTGAGAAAGGAAATCTTCTGATAGGACAAACTCGAAAATTTAAATAGCGGATTTGATACATCTCTGGATATTGAATAATATTTTGTACTGAAGATTCTACACAATCTAGGAATTCGAAACCAAGCCCTTTTCGTTGTTTTTCATACCAAGCAAAGGCCAATTCAACATCGTCTCGCGATCTCTCAGTATAAAGTAGTTTCATTTGTATTTATTTCTTATTTCTTCATGAACAGATTCCCAATCATGTAGCTTTTGTCTTCCTGCTTTATATGCTTTATATCGTTTGTTAAGTTCTTTTTTTTGCCATTCAGGCATTGGGAGTTCAGAATTACTTTGAGCAATTGAATCCCAAATATCTTCTACTAATAGTAATTTTTCAGAAAGGTTCAGTGTATTTATTTTTTTCTTAATTTCATCGGTTCTCATTTATAAGCATTTCTCCTTGATACAAATATATTTTATATGAACATATGAGTTGAAGCATTACTTTTTTTTATGATATTATACTGTTTTTACGAGTAACTATTGTCAATGTAAAAAATATTAAGGTTTATTACAAGTTTTATTTTTTACCTGGTATTTTGATTTATCTGGAACGAAAAAATGAAATTATATCTTGAAAAATTTTTATAATACTAACAATAACAACAATAAACTCAAGTCTTCCTAAAAACATTGCAATAGTTTCTGACCATAATATTATTGGAGGTGCTGATGTTTGTGTTATACCGACTGAGAGACCAACAGTACCGAGAGCAGAAGCGAACTCAAAAAGAGAGTTACGTAAAGTGTATCCCTGAGATGTTAATATGCCAACACCAATTAAATAAACAATGATATAAATAAAAATAAAAGTAGATACTTGGGTTTTATGGGTATCTGAAATACTTTTTTTGGTGTCACCCATCCAGACAGAATTATCAGTGACTGCAGTTTTTGGTAAAAATGCACGTTGTAATCTCCATTGTATTGATTTTAAGAGAATATAAATTCGATATTGTTTAATACCACCAGCAGTTGAAAAAACACCACCACCGATAAGCATCAGTATTATAGTTATCAGAAAACCGAAATCATTCCAGTTCTGATAATCTATAGTAGAATAGCCTGTTGTGGTGATTGCTGTAATTGTTTCGAATAACGAAACACGAATACTTTTTGAAATTGGCATAGATAAGGGTAAAACTACTCCAAAAAGAATGGCCAAGAAAGCTATAATAAAAATCACTGTTAAAACATGGAGTTCACCATTTTTAATAATAAAACGAAACTTACGTTTAAATAACAGGAAAGCAGTAATAAAATTGAGATTGCCGATCAACATAAAAATACAGGTGACTGTTTCGATGTATGGTGAATTCCAGTATCCTATACTGGTTGCTCGAGTTGAGAAACCACCTGTAGAAAATACCGCAAATGAGTGGTTGACTGCATCAAAAAGTGACATGCCTGCTAAATAATATATAATCGACCCTACGATAACATAAGTAAGATAAAGCTTCAGAACAAGTTTAGCAGAATGACGAACATTCGGTACAAGTTGATCGCTGCGTCCTTCGGCAATAGACAACCCAGGCCCCGCAGGTCCTGCAATTGCAGAAAGCATGATGATGACAAGACCTGCACCACCTGCGAGTTGCATTAAGCTTCTCCAAAATAACAAGCAATGAGGTGTGTTGGTAACGTCGATCACAGAAAGTCCGGTGGTTGTCCATCCACTGACTGATTCAAAAACAGCCTGGGTGAAATTTAATCCTGATATCATCATAAAGGGTAAAGCAGAAAAAAGACATGTTATAATCCAGCAAAAGAGAACTATCACCCCACCTTCCATCATGGTAAGAACAACAGATTTATGGAAACGAAAAAAAAACCATAAAATGAAACCTAATAAAATCAGCCCTGCTGATGGGATAAAAAAGCCGGATGCAAATGTTAATTCTGCAGGGTAAAACAAAGTAATTACGATAGGGAATAGTTCGAGTAGCCCTGCAAGAATCAATATGAAACCTGAATAAGCGGCAATTGCCTGATAATGTTCTTTTAGATGGATGTTGAAACGCACTTGTTATAGACCTTTTTTATATTTTATCACCGGTCAGGATTCTTAAGCTTTTATCATGATTTTCGGGAAGAGTAACAACAATAAGTCTGTCCTTGTCTAAAAGCTGTGTTGAACCTCCAGGTACAATTGGCTTGTCTTCACGTAAAATACTGGCAATCAGAGATCCTTCTGGTAAACCGATTTTATGGAGAGATTTCCCCACAACAGGAGAGGAAGTATTTACAACAACTTCTGTAACATTAATTTTACCTTCAGCAATAGAAAATAAATTTGTAATATTTTCAAAATCTGTTTTTTGCTCTATTAATATAGAAAGAACCTTTGTGAATGAAACTGCTGAAACACCTAATTCTTTGAAAACCCTCTCATTATCAGGATCATTTGCAACTGCCAGGGTTTTCGGGATATGGAAATGTGAAAAACCAAGCTGACAAATCAACAAATTATCCTGATCATTAGGTGTGATGGCAAGAATGGCATCTGCAGTATAGGCACCAGCATCTTCAAGAATCATTGGATCACTGCCGTCGCCTTGAACAATGGTTGCTTTTACATTGTGAGCAAGCCTTTCACATTCTTCTTTTTTACGATTGATAATAGTAATCTTGTAACCTTTTGACCGGAATATTCGGCATAAATAGTATGAAGTCTGATAAGCACCGATGATTATCACATTCATTTATTTCCTCTTGATTGTTTTGTCAATGATTCAGCAATAATGTCTAGAAGGACTTCACCGGCAATGTAGGTCGGGCATATGGTTTCCACGCCCATTTCTTTAAACGTGGCTTCCTTTTTCGGATCAAACACCCTGGCAACAACATGAGGCACATTGCATATTTTACGTGCTACTTGAGCCACCATGAGATTGATGTTATCATCACTGGTAGAGGCAATAAATATATCCGCTTGAGAGGTTTTTGCTTTATTAAGAATTTCGAATTCCGTGGCATCTCCTTCAATCCGGAAACCGCTGAATTCAGCGGAAAGGTTGTCGAAAGAATCAGGATTATTGTCAATGACAATCAGGTTATGGCCTTTAGCACTTAGCCGGTTAGCAGTGAGTGACCCAAGTCTTCCGCAGCCTACAATAACTATCT
>JAWODZ010000121.1:0-14110 GCA_046483025.1 bacterium | reverse complement strand
ACCACATATCCCTGTTTTATTAAGCAGTGGGTATACTGACAGCAATCTGAGGAAAACAAAGGAAAAAGAAATACTATTTGATTTTATTCAAAAACCGTATAATATTGTCAGTATTCTGCGGTCTGTTAAAAAAATCCTCGGCCAGGATGAGAAAAAAACGAGTAATAACTAAAAAAAATTGAATATACGATTCAGTATAATTTTCGGAACTGTTTTATTGTTTTAACGTATAGCTTATGCACTCTGCGTCTATGTTATCATAAGGTATTTTCATGGCAAGAAGCAGATATAAAGTATTCGAAAAACAATATCCGCATTTTGCAACCAGAACTGTTATTCAGTGACTTCCACTTTTTTCGAACCCGGAAAATAAAATTAATAAATCAACAAAATCATCATAATATTATAAGAGATACTCATGAACAAAATCTACAAACAGCTTGCCCAGCATCTGGATAAGATCCCTAATGGATTTCCGGCTACTGAAAGCGGAGTTGAACTGAAGATCCTGGCCAGACTGTTTACCGCAGAAGAAGCGGAGATTGCCTGCGCCATGAGCCTGGAACCGGAATCCCCGGAGATCATTGCCGAAAGGTTGGGCTGGGAAAAAGGCAGGGTCTATAAATCGCTTAAAGAAATGGTAAAAAATGGACTGATTGGGATCGAACGAGGAAAGGGCGGATTCAGGTTTAAACTTATCCCCTTTATTGTCGGTTTTTATGAACGCCAGAATGCTGAAATTGACCAAAAATTTGCCCGGCTTTTTGAAGACTATTATCACCAGGCGCTGTATAAAATGATGACTGTAAAACCTTCCGTTCACCGGATAATTCCTATTGAAAAAAATATCCAGGTCAACATAGAAGTCATACCCTATGAACGGGTTTCCACCTATATTGAAAACAGTAAATCCTGGGGAGTTCTGAAATGCATCTGCCGGGTGCAGAAAGAGCTCATCGGAGAAGGATGCGATCACACCAAGGAAAACTGTTTGGTTCTTTCCTCCCGTTCACGTCAGTTTGACCGGGTGGATGCCATACGTTCCATAACCAAAGAAAAGGCACTGGATATCCTGGAGCAGGCTGAAAAAGAAGGGCTCATCCATTCTGTTAATAATGTACAGGAGGGAGTGGATTATATCTGCAACTGTTGTTCCTGCTGCTGCGGAGTGCTTCGAGGTATGATCGAGTACGGAAGTCCCCATGCAGTTGCAGGTTCCGATTTCTTGGCTTCAGTTGATGACTCTCTTTGTAATGGATGCGGTGTGTGTCTGGAACGATGTCAGTTCCAGGCCCTCAGCCTTGAAGATGATGTGTGTGAAGTGAGAAAGGACAAATGTATGGGGTGCGGACTGTGCGTTTCTACCTGCCCCACCCAGGCCCTGCATTTGATACAAAAAAGAACCTCCGAGCCTCCTCCGCGATCCGAAGCGGAATGGAGAGAGCAGAGATCAGCGTCCCGGAAAACAGAGTAAAGGATACGTATACGTTCTGTTAATGAAGAAATGATTTAGGAGCAAGGATTAACGATTTTAGATTTCTATAAACAAGTTTGTATGATGTGCTTAAGGCAACTGTAAATGAATTTGTTACACCAGGTATGTCAAGATTTTTTGTATTAAAAGGGGATGAAAAAAAAATATGAATTGGTTAAACACTGAATAAATATAAAAAAATTACAGAAGCAAGCAAAATACTTCAGCTCCCTGAACGGGCCACTATGAAAGAGATCAGGTCAAATTATAAAACTCTGATGAGCAAATGGCATCCGGATACCTGCAAAGAAGATAAAAAATTATTTATCAGGAGAAGAGTGGTGGACAGAACGGTTCGGGAATGATCCGGTATGGAACAGTGATTAACACGCAGAACAGCGTCATATAATATGGTAATCAAAATTATCAGGAAAGGCCATGAAGAGAAAAAATAATCGGGAAGATTCAGCTGTCCTGGTAACACAGCTGGAACACTTCAATAAAAAGCTTCAGTTCCTGCATCAAATCTCTCAGCAAATTTCTGAAAAAAAACCTATCTCCCAATTGCTGCATGAGATCATGGAAAGCAGTAAATTATTAATTAAGGCAGAGGCCAGTTCACTGCTTCTTTTTGATGAACAGGATAAAAAACTTCATTTTTATGTTACTACCGGCGAAAAAGGAGGGTTACTGGGAAAATTCAGTATGGAATTAGGAGAAGGAATTGCCGGCTGGGTAGCAGAAAAAAGAAAACCCTTAGTGATCGATGACTGTTATAAGGATGTACGCTTCAATCCGGAATATGATAAAAAATCTAAATTTAAAACAAAATCCATGATCTGTGTGCCCTTGCTGAGAAAGGATAGACTTTTAGGAGTAATTGAGGTTATCAATAAACAGGGGAAAGACAGATTTGATTCAGAGGATTTATTTCTCTTTGAAACCCTTGCTTCCCAGTGCGCCATTGCCATTGAAAATCATTTCCTGACCGAGAAACAGATTGAGATAGAAGCCCTGGAACGGGAGCTGCAAATTGCCAGAAGCATTCAGCAAAACTTACTCCCCGCTTCTATTCCCAGCTTTGATGATCTGGATGTTGCCCCTCTTTTTATTCCAGCCAGACAAATCGGAGGGGATTATTACAATATTATTCGCATCAATAAAGATCAGAGCCTTTTTTTTGTAGCTGATGTGAGCGGGAAAAGTGTGTCAGCTGCATTAATCGTCTCTGTTGTGGATGCCTGTTTACACAGCTATCTTTCCATGAATAAAAAATCTTTTGATTTAAAAGAACTGGTCAAGACCATGAATCTGATATTAATCGAAACCACTACTCCAACTAAATTTGCTACCAGCTGGTTTGGATTATACCATCATCCCACTGCTGAATTACACAGTGTGAATGCGGGTCATAATCCACCCTATCTTTTCTCCAGCAGCCAGAATGAAATTCAACCTTTACATGCAGGAGGCATATTTTTAGGAGGAGTGGAAGGAGAATATCAATTGGAAATTTTAAAATTACACAAGGATGACATATTGGTTTATTATACTGACGGAATAACAGAAGCCTGGAATCTGAAAGAAGAAGACTACGGAGAGGAACGGCTTCAGCAGACTGTTAAAAAATATAAACACCTACCAGCACATGAAATACTTACTGCCATTAAACAGGATATCAGATGTCATGTCGGAAAAGCACAGCAAAGTGATGATATTGCCTGTGTGGTGTTAAAAAAATTAAAGGATTAACATTTCCGGGGAGCAATCATATGATAATCCGTTGTTTTGGATCCCGAGGCTCTGTACCAGTATCAGGACAGCCATTTTTAACCTACGGAGGAGACACGACCTGCATAGAAATCAAGACCAGTGATAATCAAGTGATTATCATTGATGCCGGTACCGGAATTTGTACTGCTGGAAACCAGCTGCAACAAGACAATCAAGACAGTTGTCATTTGCTGTTCACTCATCTGCATCTGGATCATATTATCGGATTTCCTTTTTTTGATCTCCTGTATTCCGGAACAAGTAAGATCACGATTTACAGCAGCGTTTATTTAAAAAAACCCATTAAATCTGCCCTGTCTACCATCATGAATCCCCCCTATTTCCCTTTCTCTTTTCAAAAAATTAAAGCAAAACTTTCCTTTCAGAAAATACAGGATGATACCTTTACCATCGGTTCAGCTTGTATTTCTACTATACAGCTGAATCATCCGGCAGGAGGAATAGGATTTAAGATCCGGGAGAAGGATAAGTGCTTTGTGTTTCTTACTGATAATGAACTGGGTGAACCGTATAAAAATGGACATTCATTTCAGACTTACAGAGATTTTACCAGTCAGGCAGATCTTCTTATGCATGATGCAGAATTTACTCCGGAAGAATATAACAACAGAAAACACTGGGGGCACACTTCCTATATGGATGCCTTATACCTGGCTCTGGAATCCGGAGTAAAACGGTTCGGATTGTTTCATCACCATCAGCAGAGAACAGATGCTCAGATAGATGCTATGGTGGAAAAATGCAGGAAGTATGCTGCCCGGACACAGTCTTCAGTACATTGTTTTGCAGTTGCTTCCGGCTTTAAAATCAAGTTATAATTGTTTTATATATCAGGGGTATAATTATCATGCTTGATCAGACAAATGTATCAAAACACATTCAGAAATATATAAAAAAATCTGAAAAAAAGATTACCATAATGTTTACTGATATTAAGGCTTCTACTCAGTACTGGTCTGCCAAAGGGAATATCAATGGCCGAGTTATGGTCGATTATCATAACCGTCTTATTTATTCCATTATAAAAAAATTTCAGGGGAAAGTAGTTAAAACCATTGGTGATGCTTTTATGGTCATGTTTAAAAACCCTGAAAATGCAGTTAAAGCTGCTATCACCATTCAGCAGAAGTTACATCAGGAACGCCGGAAAGACAAAAAGATTCCCAGAGTCTGTATCGGTATACACAGTGGACGGGCAATTGTGGAAAAAGGGGATGTATATGGTGACATGGTCAATGTTGCTTCCCGCATAGAAAACCGGGCCAAGGCCGGAGAGGTATTAGTATCTTATAAAACAGTCAGACACATGTCACAGAAAAAATACTACCTGGAAAAAAAAGACCGCTTTACTCCCAAAGGGAAAAAAAAGCCTTTAACTGTATTAAAATGCAACTGGCGAAAAGCACCTAAGTTTATTACCGGAGAAAAATTGAAATCTTCATTTTTTATAAATCCTTTGCAAAGATGGCAGATGATTGGTGCAGGTATTGTGACCATTTTTATGATACTGTTTCTCTGTTTCAGGTATATCCGTTATTTTCTTCTGGATCTGGAAGTATTGTATCTGATGCAATTTACTCCCAAAGAGGTTTTTTTGCACTACCCGGTAGTTTCTGTTATTTCCTTATTGATCCTCCTGTCTCTGATTTATCTGATCATAAAAATAAAATTTATTAATGTTGGTATTTTTAAACTGGTAAGCGGAGGACTCGGATATTGTGTTTTCTTTTTTCTTTTTTACTTTATCACCTCAATTTTATCACTTAATGTAGGATTGAAATCAGATATGGTTATTTATCATTCTGAACATATATTTGTGGAAATTATGGCTAAAGAAGCTTCTGTGTATGAACACCCCCTGCAGACATCACCTGTAATAAAAAAGGTGACAAAGGCAACATTATTTTTACAGAATGATGTATTAACAAAACAAGAACTGGTATGGAACAAAGTACTGCTTGGTATTGACACCTATGGGTGGGTAAAACGTATTGAGCCGCCGAAGATGGGTGTACCTGAAAAAAAAATTTCTCTCTCCTATCCTTTTACCTTTAGATATCTGGATGTATATAACCTGGCTTTTGGGTTACTGGGTTTTGTCTGGGGTTTTTTCAGGTTTAAGATGAGGCCGATGTGATCATTCCAGGTAATAACTTTGATAATTATCATTTAACACAGGAGCATGCATCCGATGCAGAGCAAACAATCACACATTCTAAAATTCTACATGCCCTGCATTGTGGAAGTGCTGGGCATGTTTATGCTGATTAAGTTTTTATTATACTCAGTATTTAAATAATAGTAGTATATCCTGATCCTGAGGCCGCTGAGATATAAAAGATAAAAATAAGAGCAAAGTCAAAGTACTAACAATGTTTCTATTTTATATACCCCAGGGCTCTGAGTCTTTTTTTGGTTTCTTGGTCAAGTGTTACTTTTTTGGCTTTTCCCAGACCCAATACCATTTGTTCTTTCTTGGTTTTTATTTGGAACCGGATTATTTTATCTGTTCCTTGTTCTACCAGAGAAGGATGTATTCCAATAAGAGAGCGGAGTTCCCTGGGATCCCGATTTAGATTATAGAGCTCCTGGTTTTCTTTTTCCAGAGAAGTAATGAATTTATGCTCATCAAAGATGACAGAAGCTTTTTCCGGGCCGTATAACATACTGGAACTGAACACAGTCTGATCTTTATTCCGGAAAGCTGATCGGGTCCAATACTGACTGAGTGATTGGGTATATGGATGGTGAAATGATGTATCAATATCACAGAGATCCAGGATAGTGGGCATAACTGCTTTAGTGCTCAGGATAGGATCGACTTGTTTGTTTACAACTGTTCTGGTCAGAGATTGAGGTAATTTGATAATAAGAGGAACGTGCAGGAGTTCATTGTATAAGGTATGTCCATGCTCAAATCCCCCATGCTCCCAGAATTCCTCCCCATGATCACTTAATAGAACAATCAGGGTTTCCTCATATATCCCTGATGATTTCAAGGTTTTAATTACCCTTCCTATCTGAATATCAACATACCTGACCTCAGCTTCATATAACTGCTGTACCCATTTTTTCTCAGCCTGGTCAAGTACAAGACTGCTATCCCGGATTTCATGCAGACTATCAAAGGTATATCCCAGGGAAGGTGGCTTGTTTTTGGTATTCAGATATCTGCGGGGGGGAGAATAGGGTAAATGGGGATCAAGAATATGAAGCCAGAAAAAGAAATCTTCATTTGCATGATTGTTAAACCATTTAACAGCTATATCTGTCAGGGTCTTTGAGTTAACTTGAAAAATATATTTTTCCGGAAACAGCTTGCCTAAAATTTTGCTGGTAATGCAGTATCCATGAGGGAATTTGGGGAAAAAACGGTAATAGTGAAAACCCTGGGCAAATCCGGAGCTGTTAGTTAATAGAGCATTAAATACAGCACTACCAGTTAAATATCCACACTCTTTCATAACCTCAGCTATGGTAATGAGGGTGTCCGGTACTTGAATATTCCGGTTGTCTACAGAATGGACCATACAGGGGAGACCGGTCATTAGAGAAGTTATAGAAGGAGCTGTCCAGGGAGAGGGGGAGATAGCATTGCGGAAAAGTATGCCGTCTTCGGCCAATTGATCTATATTCCTGGTGGGTCTGGCCTGGCTATTGTAGCAGGAAAGAAAATCGGGGCGAAGCGTATCTATGGTAAGAAGCAGTATACTGGGTACAGGATGATTTTTCTGCAGTTTTTGAGGTTGTTCAATGATTAAATCATCCCCCAGAGCGATATCCAGAGAGAGTAAATGGATAATTCCCAGAGAGAAAACAACAAGTAACAATGCATTAAGCATAATTGTGGGGGAAAGCCGGGGTTTCTTTTTATGCAGGAATATTATTGTGAGGACAGCCAAGAACAGGGCACAGATAATGAAAAACAGCATCCAGATTATGCCGGGGGGAGCATAGTAGGAAATAAACCAGACGATTATCAGCACCTCAAAACTGCAAAAGACTGTAGATGAAATGATAATGTTACCCAGTCTGCTGAGTTGTTCCCGAGACTGAATTTTTTTGGTTATAAAGAAAAATACAAGAGCTGCTACTAAGGCTCCGGCCAGACATAATGAGATTTTAATAAGCTGGGATGTGCTGAAAGAACCGATCCGTAATGAATCTGTTATGATAATCAGGAGAATTGTTGTGCCGTAGAAGATAGAATACATCATGAGAAGACGGAAATTCAATATATTTAAAAGCCGGGATATCGGAATGCAGACCAAAAACCATATAATAAAATAAACCATACTGAAAATAATGGCAGGAATGATAATAAAAGCCAGAGTGATTCCCAGAGATTTAAAGTCATCAGGTTGATACCTGATTATAGTGTATATGAGGTCAATACAGCCAATCAATACACTTATGCCAAGTCCCCATAAAAAAACCGGCATTTTTTTCATTTTTATAAAAGAATTACTGGCCGGGTTCATTTACTGTTCTCCTATACATTAATTTATATTAATTGGTTATGAATTTAGTTCCAACCATAATGTAATAAAATTATGTAACTATAACAACAAAATAACTAAATGGTTGAAAGATGTACACCTTTATTTTAACTTAGTATATCCTCCAACTCTTTGTCGTAAGACCACCAGATACAGATCAATTAACTTTTAATTTTGGAGAGGCTTGAAAAATGGGGGTCTTTCAATAAATGTAAAACCTCTCTTGACATTTTCCTCTTATTTCTTTACTATTAAATATAAGTATTTAATTTTTATGTCATTATTATATCCAGTATTGATTATGAAGAGTAAAAATTTATAATTTTTTAAAAGATCCTGTCAGTTTTTAGTACCGTTTTTATGACAGTACTGAATTTAAGGAGACAGGATGATCAATATATATTCAATACGGTTTAAAATTGTTGATTGATGAAGTTTTAGAATAAAAGGGAAGGGGGCAATTTTCAATTGTCACCCGTAGACAGTCAATTTAGATAGAACTAGTAAATATTTATACAGGGAGACTGCAGCATGGCCAAATCAGAACTGGAAAAATATAAAGCCTATGTTTCGGATCAGCTTAAACAGCTTACTCCCATATTACACAAATATACCATGGGAGATTTTTCGGAATCCATCCCCATTCCGGAAGAGGAAAATGAATTTACCGGTCTGTTGAAGGGATTACAGCATATGGTGAGTGATATCAGGGAAAAGATAAAGGATAAGGATAGTGTGATCAGCAAATATAAAAAAACTGAGAAGGCCCTGAAAGACAGCGAATATAAATTCAGGTCTATCACTGAAAATGCTGTGGATTATATTTTTATCAAGGATAAAGAGAGGAAATATATATTTGTTAACCAGGCCATGCAGGATTTTCTGGGAATGCCGAAAAAGAAAATTCTCGGTAAAACACCACAAGAATTGTTCGGACCCAAACAAGCTCAGCAAATCAGGGAATTCGATGACCAGGTTTTTTCCGGTGAAACTGTTAATAAAATAAGAAACCTAAAAATAAAAGACAGACAATTTTTTTTAGAAACTATTCAAACTCCTTTAACAACAGAAAATAAAAAAGTTACTTCTATAATGGGCATTATAAGAGATGTGACTGACCGTAAAGAAGCAGAATCAGCTTTACGAAAAAGGGAGGAGCAATATCGAACATTATTTCAGGCATCACCTGCAGCCATTACCCTGTTAACTCTCTCTGGCAAGATAATTGATTGTAATAAATCTACTGAAAAATTAATTGGATATTCAAAGGATGAAATTATTGGTAAATCTATCCAGAAACTTGTGACCTTGAAAACCGAATATGAGCCGGTATTAAAAGAAAAATTTAAGAGACTTCTGAAAGGTGTGGCCGAAGAACCATTCGAGGTTGAGGTAATCAGAAAGAACGGAGAAAAGCGTTGGCTTTTAGTTTTCAATGCACCATATACAGTCAATGGTAAAATTCATGGTATTCAGATCATTGGAGAAGATATTACCGAGCGTAAAAAAGCAGAGGCAGCATTAACCGAGAGTGAGAAGCGCCTGAATTTAGCGGTGAAAAGTGCTAATATTGGACTTTGGGATCAAAATTTTAAAAAAGGGATTATCATACGTAATCGGGAATGGGCCGAAATGCTTGGATATAATGTAAAGGATGTTGATTTGAATATTAATACATTCTATAATTTACTTCATCCTGATGACAAATCTACAGTAAAAGACCTGATTCATAAACATGAAAGTGGTGAAACAGATTATTTTAAGGTTGAACATAGAATGAGAACCAAGAAAGGAAACTGGAAATGGATACAGAATTACGGGAAAATAGTAAAAAGAGATTCACAAGGTAATCCATTAAGAGCACTTGGGGTACATATAGACATCAATGAGCGCAAGCAGGCTGAAGAAGCACTGAGAAGTGCGGAACGAGAGAAAGAAATTATTCTTAACAGTCTGGTGGAACATGTAGTATATCATGATAAAGAGATGAAAATTAAATGGACAAATCAGCCAGCATGTGAATCAGTAGATTCGACCCGGGAAGAGCTGACAGGACGATATTGTTATGAAATATGGCATCAGCGCACAGAACTCTGCCCTAACTGCCCGGTTATAAAAGCCATGAAGACAAAAAAGGTCCAGGAAGCAGAAAAGTCAACTCCGGATGGGAGGGTGTGGTTCATTCGTGGTTATCCTGTACAAAATGAGCAGGGAGAGATAGTAGGCGGGATTGAACTTACCTTGGACATTACCGAGAAAAAACAGTCGGAAAATGCACTGTTTGAGAGTGAAGAACGATATCGTGCTGTGGTAGAGAATTCTCAGAACGGAATTTTGATTGTGGGAGAAGATTTTAAGTTCATCTATGTGAATGATACTCTGTGTAGCATACTAGGCCGGAAACATGAAGAAATTATTGATCACGATTTCAGAGAATTTTTGGACAAAGAAAGCAAATTGCTTGTAGAAGATCGGTATCTAAAACGCCAGCGTGGAGAAAAGATACCACATCGATATGAATTCAACATTATTAGAAAAGACGGAGAGAAAAGACATGTGGAAATCAGTTCTACAATTGTAAAAGATTCTCAAAACAGAAAAAAGACCATAGCCCAAATTCTAGATATAACCGATCGTAAACGTGCGGAAAAGGGTCTTCGGGAAAGTGAAGCCAAGTACCGTTCATTAATCGAAAACTCAAATGATGCCATTTATCTTTTGTATAACCGGAAATTTGAAATCATTAATAAAAAGTTTGAAGAATTGCTGGGCGTAACGTATAAAGATGTACAAAAACCGGATTTTGATTTTATGGATCTGGTTAAACCGGAAGACCATCCCCTTATTAAGAAAAGGATGGATAAAGTCTCACGAGGTGAAAATGTTGTGTCCAGATATCAATTCACGGCAGTCAGGCCTGACGGCCGGGAGCTTATTCTGGAAGCATCAGTTTCCTATATACCATATAAACAAGGAACTGCAACCCAGGGTATACTTCGCGATATGACTGAACGCATACGAACAGAAAATCAAATCAGGAAAAGCTTGAAAGAAAAGGAAGTTTTGCTCAAGGAGATTCATCATCGGGTTAAGAACAATTTGAATGTAGTTACCAGTTTGCTCAATTTGCAGTCTGCCAAACTGCATACAAAAAAACAGGCTATTGAAGCATTTAAAGAGAGTAAAGATCGGATTTATGTCATGGCCATGGTCCATGAGAAGTTGTATCAATCAGGTAACTTTTCTGAAATCGACATGAAAAAGTATACTATTCCTCTTGTCAGAAATTTATTTACTATTTATTTACCTGCTGCAAAAATCACCTATGATATCAAAATAGATAATGTAAAGATCAACATCAACAAGGCTATTCCCTGTGGTTTGCTGTTAAATGAACTCATCACCAATGCATTGAAACATGCCTTTAAGGGGCGGTCAAAGGGTAAAATTATCATTACGTTTCATCAGTTGAAACAGGGGCAGTATGAAATAATGGTAAAAGACAATGGAGTGGGGCTGCCTGAGGATATAAATGTCAAGAAAGTGGATTCGCTGGGCCTAAAATTGATTTCAATTTTGACTGAACAATTGGAAGGAAAGCTATCCATTACAGCCAAGAATGGATCTCAATTTAAAATAGTTTTTCCGGTGCAGTATAAGCAAGTAATTAGCAGCTAACTGCCCACTTTTAAAAACCGGGAACCAAAATAATAAAAATTAAAAAATTTTCGTGTACACCGCATCCTTTGTTTCGTTGGAGTTTTCGTCTCTGTGGAACGCGGCTATATTTCGGTAAAATTTATCGGATACTGATTATATATTACGTACACGTAAATTAGATTCCGACTACTCATATATGGTATAAATAGCTTTATTCTATTTGCACAACAATTGTTAGTCCCACCTGAACTGAATTTTTGATAAGAAAAAAATCACAAACACAGCAACAATTGATTTTTTTAGCCAAAGAACCTTGACAAAAAAGTGTAAATTTTTTATATTTAAACAATCGTTTGATTAATTTAGGTTATTTGATAATTTTTCCCTGAGGAATATATGAGATATGCTATTTTAATTATATATTTGTTATTTTCTGTTCCTTTATTTTCTCAAAGTATATTTGGAGATGCAGTGCAAAACAGTTCAGGGGAGAATATTTTTCAAAAATCCGGTTTTGAGCTTAACGGTTATTTCAGAGGAGTATTATTCGGAGGACAGACAGCAGAAAACAATGACCCTACTCTTCAGAGTGGTTATGGTGAAGCTTCCCTGAAACTGAAAGTAAGAAAAGGCATCTTAGGAGATGCATTTGCTGAAATCCGTTTTCGCAAAGGATATGAATTTGACAAATACATATCCGAAACAGCGATCAGAGAAGCATATGTAAATACATATATCGGGCCGTTAGATATCCGGTTTGGCCATCAGATAGTTGTGTGGGGAAAAACAGACGGTTTTAATCCCACTGATACTATTACTCCTGAGAACATCCTGGTCAGATCTCCGAATGAAGATGACCGCAGGAAAGGGAATTTCCTGATTCGAAATTTTTTTAACCATCATCCCATAAGGGTTGAAGCAATATGGATTCCGGTATATACACCTTCTGTGTTGCCTTTAAAAATATTCCCCTTCCCGGAGGGTGTTTCGGTTACCAAAACCAACTATCCTGATTCCCGTATACAAAACAGTGGATTTGCTTTACGCTGTCATCTTGAAATGCCTTCCTGGAGAGGTTCAATCTCTTACTTTAACGGCTATTATCCTTTACCCGGATTGTCATATGACAATCCTGAACTTACTCCCACTGGTTTTATGCTGGATATCATCCCTGCCGCTTATCGGGTAAACGTGCTGGGCCTTGATTTTTCCTATATTTTAGAATCTCTCGGACTCAGAGGTGAAGTTGGTTACCGGATTCCACATGGAGATTATCAATATACAGTTTATATTCCAAATCCTGATGTACAATACAATCTGGGATTTGAAAAATCCATAGATCGCTTTAATGTAAGTTTTCAATATATTGGAAAAAGAATTTTTAATTTTAAAGAACTATCAGAACCGCTGAATCCCGCTGATAGGCTTGACTATGAAATCACATTAAACAATAGAATGCTGACATCACAGCTGTTTGAACTAAGCCATGCCGTTTCTTTCCGATCTAGTATTCAACTTTTCTATGAGACTTTAAATATAGAAATGATGGGATATTATAATCTGACCTCAGAAGAATTTTTAATCAGACCTGAACTGACCTATCATCTGGCCGATGCACTGACATTGGTCACAGGGGGCGAATTCTTCTCCGGACCGGAAAACACATTATACGGGATAATGGATGAGATAGTAAGTGCTGTTTTTATTGAATTGAAAACTTCATTTTAGGAGAGAAGATCATGACAAAAAAGAAAAAAAACACAGCAAAAGAAAGAATACTTAAAGCAGCCATATCCCTTTTTGCACACCGGGGATATTCAGCTGTGGGAGTCCGGGAGATTGCATCAAAAGCAGAAGTAAATATTGCTATGATCTCTTACTATTTTCAGGGTAAGGTAGGTATACTTCAGGAAATCCTGGATCATTTTTTTGATGACTACTTTGATATTTTTAAAAAGGTGGTAAAAGAAAAAAAATCATCTGAAAAAATTATGCAAACATTACTGCATTCACTCTTTCAGTTTGTACAGGAGAATACAGAACTGGCTTTGGTGGTGTATAATATTTTTCCCCTATATATACCTGAGATTGCCGAAAAAAAGTCCAAAAGAATCCATGATATATTTAATACTGTCAGTGAAGTAATTAAAGCCTACGGCCTTGATCCTGAAGATAAAATTCTCCTAAGTATGCTTGCTCCCTCTATTTTTTCCCTCCTCATAACCCATTTTCGTTTTAAGCCTCATCAGAAACATTTATTTAATATTGACTTTGATGAATCATTTTATCAGCGTTATACAGGATTTATAGAAGCCTTTGTTCTTTCAGGCATATCAGGAATAGCTGAAATGGAGCATAATAAAAAAAGATTCCGTAATGAAAATGGTGACAGATAAAATTATACAGTTTCGCTGGCTGATTATTATTGGTTTTACAGGAATTACTGCTTTTTTTGCTTCCCGGATACCGCAAGCTGTAATTGAACCGGACATGAAGAGTCAGCTGCCGAAAAATATGGTATCCCGTATTAATACTGAAAAGATTGATGAACTATTCGGCGGAACTGATATGATCATGGTTCTTATCCTGACTGAAGATGTGCTTAATTCTATCACACTGACACGGGTAAAGAAACTTTCCAGAGGTATGAACAGGATTAAAGGTGTGGACAAAGTACTTTCCC
>JAWODZ010000085.1:0-9377 GCA_046483025.1 bacterium | reverse complement strand
AGAAACATCACCTGTATCTACTGTTAACTGAGTTAAATTCAGGCTGGCTAAGTAATCATCACGCCTTTCATCGTTATCTATATTTTCTTCTGCCCAGCTTTCAACCTGCTCTTTCCTATCCTGAAACTTTTCACCCAGTAATTCCTGTACTATTTCAGGAGCCTCTTCAATATCACTTAAAGTTAATTCTTCTCCATTATTTATTGAAATTCTGGCTTCCATAAAAAATTCTATATCGCTTAATACGTCTACTTCCGATAATACTGCTATCCTTTCCTCTACTGTTAAACCGCCACACAAATCTTCCGCTATTTCAATAAGCGTATACAACGAGTCACAACTGATTCTGGGAACCTGGCAGTCCATTTACTTTTGTGAATTTGACGGCCCCAGAACCCGCAGACTCCTGGTAAAGATAGTGGAGGGATGAGTGGCACTCTCCCGTCTTGGTGAATTTGGCATTATCGAGCGTATCAAAAACGTTTTTGCCTCTCAGGGTTCCGATGTACAGACCGGGATAGGTGATGATGCTGCTGTTTTCAAAACCCTTCCTGGATACTGGACAGTAATCACTACCGATGCTCTCATTGAGGGGGTACATTTTGACCTCTCCTACACTCCCGTTGAATCAGTGGGATGGAAATTGATAGCTGTCAATATAAGCGATATTGCAGCTATGGGGGCAGTTCCCAGAACCGCGGTTGTAACCTTAGCGCTTACAGATAAATGGTCACGAAAGCATATTGATTTATTAGTCCGGGGAATAGCTGATTGCTGTAAGCAGTATGACTGTGATCTGATCGGTGGAGATACTGTGCGTTCAATGAATTCTGCATTTTTTTCAGCAACCATTACCGGTGAAGTTGAACCGGAATGCTGTGTGAAACGGAGTGGAGCTGAAATCGGTGATCTCATTTGTGTCACCGGAGTTCTGGGGAGATCAAAGGCTGGCCTGCAGTTTCTTTCTTCCTTTTCAAAAGAAGAAAAAAATGAAAAAGCTGTAAATCATTTTTTATATCCTTCCCCCAGAGTAAAAGAAGCAAGATTCCTGGTAAAAGAGGCAGACATAAATGCCATGATTGATATCAGTGACGGACTGGCTTCGGAAATCCATCATATCTGCACCAGCAGCGAAAAGGGATGTATAATTTACGGCAATAAAATTCCGGTAGCTGAAGAGGTGAAAAATTTTTCAGCAAAAAAAAATAAACCTGCATTTTTTGAGGCCCTGCAGAGTGGAGAAGAATACGAACTGCTCTTTACTTTGTCGGAGAACAGTTTTAAAAAATTAAAAGAAAAACATGTTTATAACAATGATTTGATCAGTGTTATAGGAGAAATCACAGATAAAACTGAGGGCATACATCTGCTCTATGACAGGAAAAAAGTTACATTGCCAACAAAGGGATGGGATCATTTTAAAACAGGGAAACACTATTAATAATATACAGCCTTATTCGGGACTGGCACAGTTCTACGATCAAGTAATGGATCATGTAGATTATTCATCCTGGGCTGATTATTTATCCATGATATTCAAAACTTATGGTTCTGCTGTCTGCGATGTAGTGGATTGCGGATGCGGTACCGGCAGTGTGATGCAAAAACTGGAAGATTTGGGGTATACAGTAGCTGGTTTTGATCATTCTTATAATATGCTGAAAGAAGCTACCCCTAAAACCAGGGGAATCCTGTGGCAGGGTACTCTACACTCATTGGCTTTAAAAAAACAATGGGATTCCGTTTTGTGTATATATGATACAATTCAATATTTAAATGATGAGGAAATAAAAATATTTGTACAAGAAACAAATAGAATTTTAACTGAAGGCGGATTATTTATTTTTGATATAGCCACTAAAAAAAATATTAAAAAATACTGGTCTGATTTTACCAATAAAGAAACAATCAATGGATGGGTAGTGGAAAGAAAAAGCAGATTTGAACCACAAAAAGAAATACTGTATACCTGCTTTCAATGTTCAAATCAATCTGATCATACTGCCATCAGGGAACACCACATTCAGTATATTTATGATTTGAAAAAGTATAAAAATATTATAAATAACAATCAATGGAAAATTATTGGATGTTTTCATGAGTTTACCTTTGAACCGGCACACCATGATTCAGAACGGGTACATTTTGTTTTCAGGAAGGAGGGTCTGTGATTGAATTACACGATGTATGTTATGCGGTAAAGGGAGAATATATTTTAGAGGATATCAATCTGACCGTGGAATCAGGTAATTTTGTCAGTATTGTCGGTCCCAGCGGAGCCGGAAAAAGTACGCTTCTTAATCTCATGCATATGAAAATATTTCCCGTAAGCGGATATCTCAGAATGATAGACTATGATATCTCCAATGTATGCCCAAAACATATTCCTTTATTACGAAGAAAAGTAGGAATGGTGTATCAGGATTTTAAGCTTCTCGAAGACAGAGATGCTTATGAGAATGTTGCCTTTGCTTTGTGGGCTACCGGAGTGAAACGAAAAAAAATTAAAAGAAGAGTATTATATGTATTAGCTGAGGTGGGCTTAAGCCATAAACGCTACTCATTGGTAACCAAGCTTTCCGGAGGGGAACAACAAAGAATATCAATCGCCCGGGCCCTGGCTAACGAACCCTACATCCTTTTAGCTGATGAACCAACTGGAAATCTTGATCCTGAAACCAGCAGTGAAATAATTGAACTCTTGAAAAAGATCAACCGTAAAGGAACAGCTGTGATCATGGCAACTCATAAATCCGATATTGTGTCTACTCTTCCTGGCAAGACTTACAGAATTGATCAGGGGAGGATGGTAGAATGAGTGTAAATCTTCTGTATACAGTACGTGAAGCAGGTAAAGGGCTGAAACGGCACAAGTTCTCCTCTATAATGACCTTGATATCTATTACTATCAGCCTGACTATTTTAGGGGGATACCTGGTTTTAACCTATAATCTCAAAAGAGGTGTTGAACTGTTTAAAGAAAGACTGGGAGTGGAAATATTTATTGATAACAGTTTGAGTACTACAGAAATTGAGAGATTAAAGAACAGTATCTCTGATCTTGAGGAAGTGAACAATGCCGTTTTTATATCCAAAGAGCAGGCAATGGAAGCGTTTAAAGCAGAGTTTGATCAGGATATTGTTAATATTATAGGAGAAAATCCATTACCCCCCTCAATACGTATAGAACTGGCAAAAGCATATCGCACCCCGGGGAAAGTAGAAAAACTGGAAACAAAGATTCTATCATTTTCAGGAGTGGAGGATGTTACCTATCATGGAAAAATTTTTAAAATTGTCAATCAATACAGCCACATCGGAATGTTAATTTTTATAGCCCTTTTTCTGATTATTCTCTTTGCCTCGGTTTTGTTGATAACAAATACTTTACGTCTGACTATTTTATCTCAAAAGCGATTGATATCCATTATGCAATTGGTAGGAGCCACCAAAGGATTCATACGGCGGCCATATCTTATCCAGGGATTATTTCATGGATTCACCGCCGGGCTTATAGCTTGTGCTGTTATTTTATTGATAGTACAACTGACTAATATTTTCTATAACAATATACTAATCATTACTCCCTGGATACTGCTCATCCCGCTTATTTCAGGTTTATTGCTGGGATTTTTGGGTAGTTACATTGGAGTAAAAAAATTTTTAGACAGGTGATATGAAAAAATACAAATCTAAAGTAATTAATTTTCTGGACAAAAATGCAAAATCCATCTTTAAAAGAAGGACTCTGGCTAAACAGCTGAATATTCCCAATAAAAATTATCATGATTTCAAACAATTGTTAGAAAAATTAGTTAATCAGGGAATTATTCAAAGATACAAAGGACATCAATACGGAAAACTAAAAAAGAATAATGTAGTAACCGGGACTCTGCATACTAAAACCGAAGGATTTGGTTTTTTAAAAAGAGATGACGGCGGAGAAGATATTTTCATCAGTCAACGCAATATGGGCCCTGCTCTGCATAAAGACAAAGTCCAGGTCTGTTTATGGGCAGTTCCCAAAAATAAAGGAAAACTCTGTGAAGGAAAAGTGCTTAAGGTTTTAGAACGGTATCATAAACGGATAGTAGGAACCTTTACTGAAGGTGGTAAATTTCACTATGTTATCCCTGATGATTTAAAAATCAGTAATGACATTCTCATAACTGAAGAAAACAGAGCCAAAGCCAGGCCCGGACAGAAAGTTGTAGTGGAACTGGAGCCAAGAAAAAACTGGAGAGAACCCTTACAGGGCAAAATAACAAAAATAATAGGATATCCTGATGATAAAGGGGTTGATATTGTTTCCATAATATATGATATGGGTATCCGGTCTTCCTTTCCGAAAACAGTAAACAAGGAAGTTAAAAAGATAACCGGAAAAATTGCCGAATCTGAATACGAGAAGCGTCTGGATTTACGAAAAAAACTGATCTTTACTATAGATCCCGAGGATGCCAAAGACTTTGATGATGCCGTGTCTCTGGAAAACCTAAAGAATGGTAATCTTTTATTGGGTGTTCATATTGCTGATGTAAGTCACTGGGTGCAGGCTAATTCTGCTGCTGACAAAGAAGCTTTGGAAAGAGGTAACAGTGTGTATCTGGTGGACCGGGTAATTCCCATGTTACCTGAAAAAATCTCTAATACAATTTGCAGCCTGCAGCAGGGTGAGGACCGGCTTTGTTATAGTGTTCTTATGGAAATTGATTCGGAAGGAAATGTGATAGATTATAAATTTAAAGAAAGTATAATAAACAGCTTTTTTCGATTTACCTATAAAGAAGTTCAGAAAATACTGGATGAGATGACATCCAAAAATAACAAATCTTCACAAAAAGAATATCCGGATAAATTGAAACAAACTCTTATTAACATGTACCATTTAAGCAAAAAATTAAAAGTTAGATGGCGGCAGAAAGGATTGATAGATTTTACTACCCTTGACCCTGAAATTTTACTGGATTCCGAGGGTAACCCTTATGACATCAAGGTCCGGCACACTCTTGACAGTCATAAACTCATTGAAAGTTTCATGCTTCTGGCCAACCGAACTGTAGCTGAACACATTCAAAAAATAAGAGAGACAAGAGAGGGAAAATTTCCTTTTGTGTATCGTATTCATGAAAAACCGGATAAAGAAAAATTAATTGAGCTGAGCAGATTTGTCAGGATTTTAGGCTATGATTTTAATGTGGGCAAAAAAATACAATCAAAAAAATTCCAGCAGCTTCTACAGCAGGTGAAAGGAACTGAACAGGAATATCTGGTGGAAAACATTGCCCTCAGGAGCATGATGAAAGCCAAATATTCCAAAACAAATCCGGGACATTTCGGTCTGGGTATATCCCACTATACCCATTTTACTTCACCCATAAGACGGTATGCTGATCTCACTGTGCACCGTTTATTAAAATATTACTGCGAAGCTCATACGGAGCCTCCCTCCTTGCCCCGGTCTCTTGCTGAGATCTGTAAAATCACCACGGAAAGAGAAATTACTGCTGAATCCGCAGAAAGAGAATCTATAAAGGCAAAGCAGGTACAATTCATGGCAAACAGAATCGGCCAGGAATTTTCTGGAATAATTTCCGGTATTGTACCCTTTGGATTATTTGTGGAAATACCGGAGTATTTAGTTGAAGGACTGATTGCGATAAGAGATCTGTACGACGACTACTATGTTCACGATGAAAAAAATTACTGTTTGATCGGGGAAAAGAGAGGAAAAGTTTTTCGTATGGGCGATCCCATCAGAGTCAGGCTGAAAAGGGTTCTTTTGCAGATGAGAAAAATTGATTTTGATATAGTGTTTGAGTAGGTGATTTGAAGTAATATAAATTCAGAAGGATGGCTTCCAATTTCACCATGAAAACACAGAGTTTTTTAGTTTAAAGTCAAGATTTTTTTCATGAGTTATGGTTATATTCATAAAAAAAATTTGCCTTGTTCTTTGAAAATTATTATACTATTCACGAGATCAATTGAGGGAAGAGTAAGTAAGCTGATCTCGTGCTTGACGGCAACACCGTCTTGAGACATGCTCTTGCTCTTTCCTTTTTTTGTTTTGACGTCGTGACACTGGTGCATGGTTATCATGTTTTTGATATCTATTATTGTCTCGGGGTTGTCCAAAAAGTTCAATATGTTTAGAAATATCATATTGATCACAATAAAAGGATACTGTTTTTATTGGATTTGTCAGTCTTCGACAAAGCTTGTCCTGAGAGTAATCGAAGGGCTCAGACTGACAAAATAATGACTTTTTGGACAACTCCGAAAAATTAATACTTTAACTATCTTCTTTCCCGCAGAGGCGGAGTCTCTGCCGGGACTGGTAAATTTTAATATTTCATGATTCCCTGTTCGTCTAGTTCGTTTTGTTTGCGGCTAATATTGGGAGATTGAACCCATGTCAGACAAGTCTATTCTCTTTCCAGATACCGGACAGTAAAATAGGCATCATCAATGTCAGGATTATATTCAATTTTATTGATCTTAAAGATGGACTTCCGGTTATTCTGCTTGTTAATCATTACCAGATGAAGAGGATGGAATTTATTATGTTCAGAATCCAGTTCACGGATATTTAGAATATTCAGTTCCTTATGAAGTTCTTCATACCAATCATAGTAAACTGATTTTCGTAAAACAAAATTTTCCTTCCCTATCCAGGAAATTCGTTTTGAATATCCGTTTTCATCTGCCACATCATCATTTATAGGAATCATTTCTATCTTCCAAGCTGCAACACCGTTAACTTTTTCTTCGCCGAGAAGATTGAAGGTAAAATTTTTCAGTGCGGCAGGTGTCATGTCTGCATAGGAAAACTCAGAACCCATAAAACTTTTTGCTTTCTCCGAGCTGATAATGCGCCGGGTTTTCCGTAATGCGGGCATATACAGCCAGATATCATCATCTTTGTTGCTATAATCATATGTCAAAAGTCCTGTTCCCTTTACATCTGCAGGGGCAAGAAAACGAACCAATTTTTTTTCAGTATTGCCCTGATCATATAGTTTGGTAACCTGAGCAATTTTACGTATTCTTTCCCTTCCATTACTGTCTATAATGGTCATAGTAGCTACAGATTCTGTGCCGGCCAGTCGGACAGCTTCCAGGGACTTTTCCATAATCTCCCTGGCTGACAGACTGTCCTGGGCATTACTGTGTATACCTAATCCGGATAATATGACTGCAATATTAAATAATTGTATAATTTTCATAGTCAATCTCCTTTGATTTAGTATTTATGGAATATATTTATTTTTTTGTTTTGGAAACCTGTTTTGGTTCCAGAAAATTGGGCCGGAATATAAGACAAAGAGAGGGGACGAGAATTAAAGCTCCTGTAAGACAGGCAAATATGGTAATAACCACCAGAAAACCAAAAAATTGTACTGGAACAAAACTTGAAAATAAAAGAACCGCAAAACCAATTATTACTGAAAAAGCATTAAAGATAATGCCCCGGCCAGTTGTGGTCAGAGATTTTAAAACTGCAGTTTCCGGATCTGATATTGTCTTCCTTTCTTTTTTGTATCGCCAGAGAAAATGTATAGTGTAATCAATTCCTACTCCAATCATAATGGAGGAAAGCAGAGCTGTCGCTATATTCAGCTCAATACCAAAAAGACCCATCAGACCAAACAGAACTGTAATGGAAAGAACAATCGGGATTATAGAGATTATCCCGGCTGTTACTGAACGAAATAAAATCATTAATAATATGGCCACTATAAAAACAGCCAGGAATAATGAAATGAACTGTCCGCGTATTACAGATATTGAAAGATCCGAAAGCACCAGTCCATAACCGCCTATCATACATACATCTTTATCTTCCTTAACAATTTTTTTTATACATTCAGCCAGCCTGGTAATTTGACCGCTGCTGGATGTCTTGATGCGTGCAGTTATTACCGCATGTCTGTAGGGAAAGTCAACCAGTTTTTCAAAATCTTCAGGATCTCCACTCATTGAATATAATTCAAAATACTGGGCCACTCCGTTTCTGGTGGAAGGAATCATGTTGTATCCGGACTCTCCGTGTTTATGTAAAGCCCGGCTCATCTGATGAATTACCCTGGCTATGGAGGAAGTATGTCCAACCTCTGGTAATGTATTAAGAATGTGTTCAACGGAATCTATTTTGTTTATTAAACGGGGATCTTTCATGTCTCCCTGATATACAATAGATATATTTTGAGACCCTCCCAGATGAGTATCTATTACATTTGAAGCGTAAACAACAGGATGATCATCATGAAAATAATTTTTAAGATCCATATCTACTGTAACCCAGAAAATACCAACAGCTGAAAATACAGTAAAAATCAAAGTTGCGATCAGTATTGTTTTGGGATTGCTTGACACCTGTTTCCCCAAAAACCATAAAATGCGTTCCATGAGCGGATTTTTTTTATTATCAGCTTCTGCAGTATGGAAAACAGGTTTTGCCCTGGGAAGAAGAGAAATGACAGCCGGAATGAATAAAAGACTAACAGATAAGGCATACATAATACTGACAGCAGCAAGGATGCCCATTTGCTGGGCAGGAATGATAATATGTCCCAGCAGACAGAGCATTCCGGCCATGGTAGTGATTCCAGTGAGTAAAACAGGTTTGCTCAGACTGCGGAACATATTCTTTGCCAGTGTAACTGTTGAATAATTATTGGATGGAATATTATCTTCCTGATATTTTGCAACCAAATGGATACCATAATCATTTGCCACTGCTATGAGAAAAATTGGAAGAAGTACTGTTATGATATGTATTTTCCATCCTAATAAAGGAATTAGGCCCATTCCGAACAGGATGGACATCAGTACAACAGAAAACGGCAGAATTAGACCTCGTAATTGCCGGAAACAGAGAAACAGAAAAACCAGCATAATTATTATTCCTGCAGGCATTAAAATACTTATATCTCTGCTGATATAATCACCAATTTGCTTTCGGATATAGGGTAGCCCGCCTATAACTGTTTCTTCAGGACCGGGATATTTAATCAATAGATTATTAATTTGTTCTGCAATCTGACTGTCTGGAACATCAGTTTCAGTAAGTCCGATTATAGCCGTGACAGTAAAATCTTTAGAAACAACATTACCATATACCATTTCATTATTTTTCAACTTTTTTCTGAGCTCTTTGATTTTTTCCTCTGTTTCAGGAATATGATCTACTGCGGGGTTGACAATCAATGCACCATTTTCACCTCTTATTTGTTTTAAATCAAACAGGGAAAGTACTTTGTCCACACCTTTAATCCTGTTCATACCTCTGGAAAGTTTCTTTACCCGTGTCAGTGTGATAGAATTAAGCACATCTTCAGTCAGGATAAGAACCATGATCATATCAGTTCCGC
>JAWODZ010000052.1:0-2947 GCA_046483025.1 bacterium | reverse complement strand
GCTTTGGATAACGGTACTGGGACTATAAAAATTTGTTGAGCCTCATAACCTGTACAATGAGTTGGGCCAACATAATTTATACCTAAATCTTTTAACTTTTCTACAATCAATTTTATTTCTCGTCTTTCTCTATTCATCAGGTGAAACCCGCCAAAAACCAAATAAATAGTTTGTTTTGTAAAAATTTCTCTAACCTTTTCAACTATTTTTGTTATCCCCGGATGAGAGCACCCTGTAATAACAACTAAACCTTTTTTAGATTTAACTACTAAAGATTGTTCAGAAATTTTCATAGATTTATAAGATCCAAATATTTCCCCTGTAGTATAAATATTAGATTTTAAATTTTTGCGCCTGCAGACAAAGAACCATATTGAACGGTTATATTTCTTTTTCCGGAATATAGTGGAGCAATATAGGTAGTCTGCAGTCCTTCAGTTGGTTCTAACTTTCCTATATCACACGGTTTACTCCATTTAACTTTTTTACCATCGAGAGGGACTTCGTTTTCTGAAAAAAGATCATATCCTTTAACCGTAAAATCCTGACTTTCACGAATTTTTATTTGAACTTCATCAGGCTCTATACAAATAGAAAATAATTCCTGTATCTTATATTCAAAAATACAGAAAATCGGCTCTTGGTAATGTTCAGGTATGATGGTTCCTTTAGAATCTTTAAATCGAATATAAAGTGTTTTGAATCCTGAATCTCTTGATGTACCATCCTGACCACTTGCAATATTAAATTCGTCATAGCTTTCACTGTACTCAAACCATTCAGACCATTCATTGCCGTTCCCGCTAAAAGCCATAAAAACTACCTCTTTTCCCCCAGCAGAAATAGACAATTCAGGAGTGCAGTCTTTTATAATAGTCGGATTACCTTTTATTAAGACATAGCCATGCTCTTCAATATTATTTAAAGTACTTGAAGGGCTTACTCCACCTGGATTAGAAAGATTTATGTCCTGATGGCAGCCATTCAAACATAAGATAAAAATAATCAATATAATATAAAATATCTTTTTTAAAAAAATCATCATGTTAAACATTATATAGAACAAAAAGTATCTTGACAAGCAAATTGCGAATATCAGCTAAGAAAATTAGCTTTTTGTAGATAAGTTAAAAAAATTATTCTTTGTTACATCTTTATTAAAAATGATACCACTAATCCGTCAAAACTTTAAAAATAAACGAGGAGGTATATACCTCCTCGTTTATTTTTTTAGTAAAACAATGATTATATTTCTCTTAATCTAGTTATTTTTTAGTCACCACAAACATCATCACAACCATCAGGGAGATCAGCTCTATTTACAAAGAATACCCATTCACATGTATCGGTTTGACATCCATCGTTTGCACTTTCTATACAATTATTCGGATCAGCATAGGTCCATGGACTCAAGCAGCAGTCATCTTCAACCGTCAGGAGTAATATTTCTCTGCTTGTGTTTCCTACATTGTCTTCTAAATCTATGAACACTATATAGTCATCGGGATCAAGACAATCTGAAGTCGCCGAAATAGGACATTCAGAGCCTGAAGCAGTCCAGATAGGTTCTGCACAGATTAAATCACAGCATTCATCAAAAGGATCAGGGTCTGATTCATATACGCGAATGGACCATCCAGCTAAACCGGAACAGTCATCACCACAGCATTCTTCATCTGGATCACAGGGAAACTCTTCTATTAAACTATCGAAAGTCAATTCACATCCTTCACAAACACAATCATCTGCAGTGACTTCAATTGCGGCGTAAGGATCACCACTATCGACGATGACCGGGAAAACAACACATGTATTGGCTTCACACTCACCGGAAACAATGCCTACATAGACTGCACAACAGTCCGGATCACAACCTGTAGTCAGTTCATCGGGAAAACAAGCTGAGCCGGTCCAGACAGTTTTATCCTCGTTGGGGAATAATACAACTTCACTTTCCGAAACTAGTGGTTGTTTGGAATAATCGCCAGTACAATCAGTTACATAAGCGCCCACATTCTCTACAGGAGCCGGGAAGGTAACAGTAATATCATGAGTACCTCCGGAAATCCAATTCTTTCCGCCTAATTCGACCATTTCTTCAATATCAACGGTAACTTCTTCAATTTCGCCTTCGCCTTCACCTTCGCCTTCGCCTTCACCTTCACCGGGGACTAAGCCGTCACAACCAGCAAATACAAAGATAGCTAAAGCTGAGATCAGTAAAAGTACTAATAATTTCTTCATTAAGAATTCTCCTTTCGTTTTTTCGTTTTTCTTAATTTTTCTCTTAATTTATTTTCCATGGATTTTACGAGAAATTAATTAATTTCTCCTTAATCTGGACTCTTGAGCTTTTTACCTGTAGACTTTAAAAAAGTATTTTACAGATAAATACACCGCATGTCGACCTCATACGGGCTAAGAAACCAGCCTTTATAGACAATCACTATCATTTATAAAGCATTTTGCTTAAGATGTCAAGCTTCTTGCAACTTTTGGAATAACTTTGAGTAGTTTTCAGTTTTTGGCTTTTAGTAAGAATCTCTCAGGTATACTTGGATGAGATTGCTTCGTCACTTTGTTCCTCGCAATGACGGAAAAATAAACTCCTCATAATGGCATTCTTGTCGTTAGTCGTTGGTATTTGGTATCTAGTGACAAAAATATTTTGGTTTTACATTATTACTTTAATTACTTGTCATTGCGAGGCGAGCCTGACGCTTAACCTTAGTTAAGTGGAAGGTGTGGCAATCTCATTCATTATTGCCCGAACTCTTTGTCTTAAAACTGAGAACTGAAATCTAAAAACTTTCTTTCACTTATACTCTAAGTATTCACATGATACTCGATACTATTTTGTCTCTATTTAATTTTAAAAGAACTACTAAAATAAATCTATATCTTAATTCTCCGGAGGAGAGGAATCGCCACTATCCGGTTCATCCGC
>JAWODZ010000248.1:0-37697 GCA_046483025.1 bacterium | reverse complement strand
AGAAAGGAATACCGGTTGTTTCTTTGAAAAGCTGGGATTTTGATAAGGCAATACAACAGGCTTCTTCTCCGGAAGAAGCAGTAGAAATGATTTTCAGGAAGTTGTATTAAAATCATAAATTGATTTTTTTGAGGAATATTATATGGATGTACATGCACATATTATCGTATCAGGCATGGTTCAGGGAGTCGGATATCGTTATTTTGTATCCCGAAACGCCAGAAAAATGAAGTTGACCGGTTGGGTAAAAAATCTTCCCAATGGAGAGGTTGAGATAGAAGTTGAAGGTCCCAAAGGTCTTATTGAGTCCTTGATACAGAAGCTGCCTACCGGGAATCCTTCTGCAATGGTGCGCAATGTAGAGGTAGACTGGGAGAAACCAACTGGTAAATACAGT
Source organism: bacterium (assembly GCA_046483025.1). Lineage (GTDB taxonomy): Bacteria > Zhuqueibacterota > QNDG01 > QNDG01 > CAYUAG01 > CAYUAG01. The sequence continues at coordinate 37,300 of JAWODZ010000248.1, read as the reverse complement.
GATTTTGATATCACTTTTTAAATTGAGGAAAGAAAATGGATATTATTAAAAGGTTGATTAGAAATGTTCCGGATTTTCCCCAGAAAGGGGTTGGATTCAAGGATATCACTACCTTGCTTAAGGATCCAAAAGCTTTTAATCAGACTATAAATAAATTATGTGAACCCTACCTGGATTCCAAGGTAGATATGGTAGCCGGCATTGAATCCCGGGGATTTATTTTTGGAGGAGCAGCAGCTGTAAAATTAGGAGCAGGTTTTATTCCTATCAGAAAAAAGGGTAAATTACCTGCTGAAACATTCTGTGAAGAATACGCTCTGGAGTATGGGACTGATACGGTTGAAATCCATAGAGACGCAATTAAAAATGGAATGAAAGTATTGCTTATAGATGATCTTTTGGCAACCGGGGGTACAGCAGCAGCATCGATTAGGTTACTAAAGAGATTAGGAGGTGACATAGTTGGAGCGGCTTTTCTGATTGAATTGGGATTTTTGGGTGGAAGAGAGCAATTGTTCGGGGTTCCCCTTCATATATTAATAAATTATGAAGAAGAGTGATTATTGAAAAAATTTTAAGAATTAACTTGACTTTTTAAATAATGATAGATAATTTAGCGTATTAATATGGAAAAATATATGTAATTAAATTAAGCGAATGTAGCTCAGCTGGTAGAGCTCCAGCTTCCCAAGCTGGTTGTCGCGGGTTCAAATCCCGTCATTCGCTCTTTATTCTATGATACTCAAACAAAAGGAGGTTATCATGAAAATAAGTAAAAATTTGATTTGTATATGGTTGAGCATACTGATATTAATACCTTTATTTCTATTTGGTCAAGGGTATGTTCAGCAAGTTGGGTCTGCCGGAAAAGTGAACTGGACTAACCAGGTAATAAAATGTACTGGTATTGGTGCTCCCAACCCGAATCAATCCATGGCTGCTCAGAGAGCCGGAGCTTTACGAGCTGCTAAACTGGATGCCTTAAGGAATCTTCTGGAAACTGTACGGGGAATAAATATAAATTCAGAGACTACTGTAGAGAATGCTATGGTAACCAGTGATGTTATTCAGAGTAATGTTCAAGGAGCTATCAGAGGTTACCGGGTGGTTGATACCCGTTATATGTCTTCCGGGGATGTAGAAGTTGATGTTGAAGTTCCCATTACCGGGGTTATCATGGATAATCTGCTCCAGCAACAGTTCGGAGGGGGTACTCTGTTAACCGGGGAACAGCTGTTATGCCCCACCTGTGGTCAACCCTGGCCCTCAGGGAAAGAAGTACCTCCTGGTGTGGATTTGATCCATGTAGGAGGTGATTATCAGGCTGATTACGGAGGAGGAGTGTATACTGGTTTAATTATTGATGCCCGGGGATTAAATCTAAGGCCTGCCATGGCTCCTAAAGTCCTTGACCCAAAAGGGGAGGAAGTATATGGCTCCAGATATGTGGAACGTGAATACGCTGTAGATATTGGTATGGTCGGATATGAAAAAAGTGTGGACAGGGCTTCTCACAATGAAAGAGTTGCTGATAATCCTTTAATTGTAAAAGGTGCTGAAGCAGTAGGTCAAAATAAGACAGATGTTGTAGTAAGTGATGCTGATGCTGTAAAAATTCATAATGCAGCAGCAAATATGAATTTTCTTGAACGTTGTAAAGTAATGTTTATTCTAGATTAATAAAACAGGGAGGGATACAATGAATATTCAACCCCTTAAAATTGGAGTTACGTTTTTATTAGTGATTTTGTTTATCCTTTCAGGGTGTGGTCCAAAACCAATAGAAAAAGAATCTGTGTTGGATACTCCTGATAACCATTACCGGCAGGGACTGCGTTCTTATAACAGAGGAGATCTGCAAGGGGCAGCTGAAGAATTCGATCGGGCTACTGCACTTGATCCTGATTATGCCGGTGGATATGTAGGATTAGGTTTAGTTGAAGCGGAAAAGCAGAATTATAAGGAAGCACTGAAACTGGTTGACAAGGGAATAGGTAAAAATAAAAATTTTATTGACGGTTATGTTGCCAAAGGGCGTATATTTGTCAAACAGAGAGAAGGTGATAAATGGCTGGATAAGGCGGTTAAACAATATGAGAAAGCCTTGAAAATTGATGAGAATAATGAAAAAGTGCTTTTCTATATGGGAGAAGCCTATAAAAAAGCTTATGATTTTGATACTGCAGCTGATTATTTTAGTGATGTGATATCAATCAAAGGGGATTATGCATCCCGGGCTAACAGCGAATGGGAATTGATGCAGAAAATACAGAGAGCTTCACCCGGAACCAGAATCGGTAAAAAGATAGCTCTTATTCCTGAGATAGATAGGGCTGATCTGGCAGTGTTATTTGTAGAGGAATTGAAACTCTTGGAAGTTCTTAAGAAAAAACAGCCAAAAATGTATGACACCCGTTTTCGTCCCCCTGAAGACCCAACTAAAATGGAAGAGCAGAAGAAAGAACAAAAATTGGCAACCGATATTGAGGGACACTGGGCTAAAAACTGGATTGAGGATATTATTAAAGCTGATGCCATGGGTACCTTCCCGGACAGAACATTCCGGCCGGATGAGAAAATTACTCGGGCAAATTATGCCATGTTCTTACAAAATATTCTAATTGCGGTTACCGGAGATGAAAAACTTGCCACCAAATATATTGGTACTAAATCTCGATTTCCGGATATTAATCCCACTCATTATGCCTATAATGCCATTTGTTTATCAGTTGACAGAGGAATTATGGAAGCAGATAAAATTAACGGATCATTTGGTTTAAATAAAAAAGTATCCGGTGCAGATGCCTTATTGATTATACGGGACTTTCAGAATGCTTTAAGAATGACCTTTTAACTTTGGGAGAAAAAGTTGAAGAATTTAAACATTAAATTGGTTGTTTTAATTTTTTCAGTCTTACTAATTTTTAATCTACAACTGCAGGCACAGGATATGTCCGATACTGCTGAGAGCAAAAAAGTGGTTGCCTCCGGAACAGGTTCCATATTCAATAATAATATTGCCAAAGCCAGAGACGATGCCATAGAGGATGCTTTACGAAGAGCTCTGGAACAAACTCTGGGGACCATGATAGAAGCAGAGACCTATGTGGAGAATTTTCAGGTTATTGATGACAATATATTCAGCGAAACCCAAGGATATATTCAGAATTATCAAGTAGTAAGGGAAAACAAACGCAGTGAGTACCTCTATGAAGTAATGATTACTGCAGTTGTGAGTATGGAAAGTCTTCAGAATGATATGGAAGCCATTGCTACGCTTATGCGCAGGAAAAATATGCCCAGAATGATGGTCATGATCCATGAAAAGAATATTGGAAAATCTGTAGGCGTTTTAAATTATATTGAAGCAGAGACCAACAATGCAGAAACTTCCCTTATCGATGGAATGATGCAGAAGGGATTTACCTTTATTGATCAGTCAGTTGTTAAACAAAACCTTACCAGAGAAAAAGCTGCTGCTATTTTACAGGGGAATACAGAGTTGGCAGCAACTCTGGGGAAAAAAATCGGAGCTGAGGTGGTATTAACCGGTAATGCGCTGGCAAATGCAACTGAAGTTGAGATATATGGGGCAAAACAACGCTCTCAGCAGGCAACGGTTACTGTTAAGGCTATCAGAACTGATACCGGAGAGATAATTGCTACTGCTTCTTCTGAAGGTGCTTTTCCTCATATAAATGATATGGTGGGCGGCGCTAAAGCAATTAAAAAGGCTTGTGGGAAATTATCAGAGGATCTGATAGAAAAAATTCTTTCCAAATGGCAGAAAGATGTTTCTTCCGGTACTACTGTAGCTTTACGGGTACAGGGGTTAGAAGATTACAGTGAACTTATAAAATTCAAGTCATCCTTAAAGTACTATATCAGAGGTGTTAATTCTGTAGTACAGCGTCAATGGAGCCAGGGATTTGCAGAATTTGATATCAATTTTAAGGGAACGGGTGAAGATCTGGCTCAGCGTTTGTCCGCAAAGAGTTTTGAGGGGATGAGTGTGAAGGTTGTCGGCTTTTCGCAGAATAGAGTGAGTGTAGAGGTCAGTATTAATTAAATTAAATAGATTTATTACAATTTTTAGAAGTAGGAAGATTAATATTAATTTTCTATCAACATTTCTAACCTCTGTCTTCTACCTTCTATATTCTTTTTTAATAGTAATAAATTGATAATCAAATATAATTATGTTGATGTTAAAAATTAATATATATGGAGGTGTATGATTATGAAGAGAAAAATTTTTGTAGGATTTCTGCTTTTGATGATGACTATTTGTTACCTTAATGCCTTCCCTCAATTGAAAAAGCGGGTAGCAGTTTTTACTTTTGAGGATAAATCAAAACATGGCTGGCACTGGTGGAATGGGAAACCTCCGGGAGAAGGAATGGCTGATATGCTTACTACAGAATTGGTTAAAAGTGGTAAGTACAGAGTTATTGAACGTCAGGAAATCGCTCAGTTAATGGAGGAGCAGAATATGGGTATGACCGGCAGAGTAACCGAACAGAGTGCAGCTCAAATCGGTAAACTCCTGGGAGTTGAACTTGCAATAATGGGGGCAGTTACAGAGTTCGGGTATTCTGAAAGTGATAAAGGCGGAAGAATAAAAGGTATTGGTCTGGGGGTGAGCAGTAAAAAGGCAACAGTTGCTATTGATGTGAGATTTGTGAATACCGAGACCGGGGAAATATTGGCGGCAGATAATGTACGTAAAGAAAAAAGTAAGGGAGGTTTACGCATTAGTACTCCAAAATTTGGTTTTAGTGACCGAAATAGTTTTGATAATTCTCTGGTGGGGAAAGCAACCCGAGAAGCGGTAGAAGATATAATAGGACTGGTTGAAGATCAGATGGAAAGTTTACCTTGGCAGGGTAAAATTTTAAAAGTTGCTGGCACTACTGTATATATAAAACCCGGATCAGATGGGGGAGTAAAAGTGGGTGATTTGTTTACGATTTTTTCCCATGGGGAAGCACTTATAGATCCTGATACAGGGTTGAATTTAGGAAGTATAGAGAAAAAAGTAGGGACTATTGAGGTTACTTCTCTGATCGCTAATGGAAAGGCAGCTACAGCTGTTGTTAAATCTGGTTCAGGTTTTAAGACCGGTGATTTGGTCAAGCAGCAGTAAAGGTTATTTATTGATATTGATACTATTTAAAACCTCCGGAAGCATATTAAGTTTTTCGGAGGTTTTTTGATTATTTATAGTATGAGTTATATTGAGATGCCCACGAAAGACACGAAATTCACAAAAAAGAGAACCAACTTTCAATAAATATTTAGTGTATTTTGTGTATTTCGTTGGATTTTTAAAAGTATGAATAATTAATTTGAAATCTGTTTTAATCCGTGTAAATCCGTGGCACTATTAATTCTTATAATCATATCTGAACACTAAACACAAAAGAAACATATTGTAGTTGGAGAAAGAAAACATGACTGATGATATTGAACAGTCAATTTCCGATTCTCTGGAAGCTGATAAAAAATTACTCGGCTATATGCCCTTCCTGCTACAGGATATGTGGGCTCTGGGCTGCTCTGTGGAGGATATTGTTGCTGCTGTTGGTTCTCTTCATTTGGCTCCAGAATCCATTAAAATTCTGGATTTGGGTTGCGGAAAAGGAGCTGTATGTGTAAGAGTTGCATCTGAGTATCAACTTAAAGCAGTGGGAGTTGATGCGATGTCTGCTTTTCTTCAAGATGCGGTCCATAAAGCAGAAGAATACCATGTCTCGCACCTCTGTCAGTTTGTAGAACAGGATATCAGAAAATATGTGTCTGCAGAACATAATTTTGATGTGGTTGTTCTGGCTTCTCTGGGAGGTATTTTAGGATCAGTAAAAAATACCGTATCCAAATTAAGGACTCAGATCCGTTCAGACGGATACATGATTATTGATGACGGGTATCTCAGGGGAAAAAGCACTCTGGACAGGAAAGGATATGAACATTACAGAAATCATGAGGAAACGGTAAGAGAACTGACCAGGTCAGGAGATCATCTGGTCAGAGAAATTAATACGACAGATATCAGCAGGAAAATCAATGATAAATATCTGAACTTGATCAAAAAAAGAGGTGTTGAATTAGTGGATAAACATCCTGACTTGAAAGAAAATATCCGTTCTTTTATTCAATACCAGTCTGAGGATTGTTATTTGATAAATAATCAGATAGAAGGAGCACTCTGGGTGGTGCAGAAGAGGGAATGAATGCCAAAATCCCAATATTAAAATTCAGCCACAGATTTATACGGATTCTCACGAATATAGGATAATATTTTCTTATGTATTATCCGTGGCAACTTGACTGTGATCCCGATACCGAATCCCGAATTCCGAGGAATATAAAAACAGGAACAAATATCCTTTTCCCTGTCATTCCCGAATGTCTACCCGCCAAAAACATGCGGGTACAAGCCTGTCGGGAATCTACCCTGCCACCTCAACCCCTGGATTCCCGCTTTCGCGGGAATGACATGATAGAACAAAACCCCGGGTGTCTGTTTCTTAAGACCCCGGGTGTTTTGAAATGCAATTGTTTTTTATATTTCTTACAGATACTAAGGCTTTGATAATCGCTAAATTAAGCTGCAGCATCCTTGATTTCCCACCCCGGAAAAACCAACACAGCAGGATGACACTTAAGGGCTCTGGCCAGGACTTTAGCTCTCTCAACTCCAATATTAATTCGATTGTTTTCAATACCGGAAATGGTGGATTGAGGTATGCCGGTTAGCCTGGAAAGATCAGTTTGACTCATCTCCTGAAGCTCACGAATGATCCGGATAGATTCACCCACAGAAACATCAACTGTCTTTTTTGCTTTTCTATAATTTTTCATTTTATTTCCTCCTGTAATCATGAGGAGATATGTTTAATACTTTAACGTAGAATTTTTTGTTTTCAATTTTATAAATCAGTCTGTATTTATGACTTAGTCTTGAAGACCTGAATCCCTCCCATTTTCCCTTCAGTGATTTGTCATGAAATCCTTTGATTACTCTCAATCCTTGAGGTCCTGAGATACTGACAATATCCTTCCATTTCTCATACCGTTTCAGTATTTCCACAGGCAACTTGGAAAGCTTTTTAACTATGGTATTATGTTCATATATTTCCCACATACCATAAATATACTATACCAATATTAGTATGTCAAGAAAAATTTATAATGAAATAGTTTCAAAATCAGGAAAATTTAACCTTGACATTAAGTGAAAATGGTTGTAATTTAGTAAGTTTGAGTGCATGTGAATTAGTCAGGGGGACGTAGGTGAAAGCTAAATTAAAAAAATTACATAAAAAGTTAATTGACAGTGGTAAACTTCCACATCATATAGCTATAATTATGGATGGTAACGGTAGATGGGCTAAAAGAAGAGCTCTGCCCAGAGTTGCCGGGCATCGGGAGGGAGTGAATTCGGTACGTGAAATTGTGGAAGTTTGCGGAGAATTAGGAATAGGATATCTTACCCTTTATACATTTTCAACTGAGAACTGGCGTCGTCCGCAGGAGGAGATATCAGCATTAATGCAGTTGTTGATTTCTACTCTGAGAAAAGAAATCAGTAAATTGAATAAAAATAATGTAAGATTGATGACTATTGGAAATATGGATAAGTTACCTGCTGATGCCAGAGATAAAATATTGGAAGGGATTGAAAAAACAGAGCAAAATTCGGGTTTAAAATTAATTCTTGCTTTAAATTATGGGGGACGGGAAGAAATAGTTGAAGCAGTTCGAAAGATCGGAGATAAAGTTGGAAACAAAAAATTGAAATTAGAGGATATTACTAAGAATATAGTTGAAAAAAATCTTTATACAGCTGACATCCCTGATCCTGATTTTTTAATTCGAACAAGTGGAGAATTGCGCCTTTCGAATTTTCTTTTATGGCAGCTTGCTTATACAGAAATATATGTGACCAAAATTTTATGGCCTGCCTTTCGTCGTGAACATTTATATCAGGCTTTGGAGGATTATCTTAAAAGAGAAAGACGATTTGGTAAGGTGAGCGAGCAGATTGTCAAGTGATGAAGGAACTCCTTTCCATAATTTGCGTCTAAATATATAGTAATTTGTCAGAGGGAATTACCCTCGTTTTTTTTTAGAGGTGGTAATGAAACGCAGACGGTGGGTTTTGGTTATAGCTTTTATTCTGGGTATTATAATTTTTGGTGGATATTTTACCTGGAAAATAACCAAGGCAGATCAAAAAATTAAAATTGCTTTATTAAACAAGGCGCGCCCATTTCTTGCGGATGAGTCCGATATTGAAAAAATATCGATCAGTTTGAATAGTATTTCCTTAAGAGGGGTAAAACTGGCCCCCAAAAACCATAACTATTATGTAAATATTGAAGAAGTCCGGTTAGGGTATAATGTGTTAAATCTTTTCAAATATAGGTTTGCTCTTCATAAAATACCCCATCAGATTGTTCTTGTACATCCAATTTTCACAATCGAAAAATTCAAGTTATCAAGCAAGGATTTTTTTGAGGATAGCAAGGTCCTCGATTATAAAGAAGCGGTTAAAGAATTTAGCAGAGTAAAAAGAGTTGCGGTTTCAGATGCTGAGTTTTTCCTGCAGGATTCTCTGGGATCACGAAAAAGATTTGCAAATTCTTTAAATGGCTGGTTGTATTCAAATTCTGCTGATTCTACAATTATAACTCTTTCAGGTAATCTTTTTGGAGTGACAGGGTCGGATAATTTACAAATTGAAAGTCAAGTAAACCTTTTATCAGGTGAATATAAATATGTACATATCAATATTGAAGAATCTGATCTGACTTCCTCTGATATTCCCTTTTTTTTACCTGAATATTTACAGGTTCATTCCGGAAAAGTGGAAGGTGAATTTAATATGAAGTCGGAAGAAGAAAAATCAGGCTATTTTACCTTGAGTAACAGCAGTTTTTCTTTTAAAAATTTTGGCATTTGGTTTAATGATGTAAATATAAAAACTTCAATTAATGACAGCAGTATTTTAATCAATGGTGCAGTACAGGAATTCGGCAATACTTCTCTTGATATATCCGGTGTAGTTGAAAACATAGTTAGTCTTGAAGTGGACTTGCTGGCTGAATGTTCTGATATAGATTTTAAAACATTGAGCAGCAGTATGTTCCCGGGAAAAGACATCCCCCTGGAGGGTAAAGGTGATTTATCTCTTCATTTAACAGGACCGGTTAATAATCCGGAGATTAGAGGAAATTTAGTGTCTGCAGATTTTCAAACTGTGGGAATTGATTTTTCTGGTTTTCGTATTGATGCACATGTTAAGAACAGAATGTTATGGTTTAATGGTGTTTCCCGGGATAGTGTAAAACTGGATTTTGTTTGTGGAGGGAAAGTTGATATGTCAGATACAAGTATGGTATCTGATCTGACTGCTTCTATTAAAGGAAATTTTTTGTACATTCTTCCGGATCAAATTAAAAAGAGGTTGAATTCCGCTACTGGTGAACTTGATGTTTGGTTTGGAGGGGAATTGAGAAATATTGAAGGGGAAGGTGAGAGTAGGATTTCATTGGTGAATAAAAATTTTGACAGGGATGTTTATGTATCACATTTCAATTATAATAAAAAAGTAATACATTTTAATACACTTGCTTCTAATAGTAATTTTAAGATTACCGGAGAAATCAGGTCACCATTTAGAGATAACATCTGGTGGAGATTGCAAGTAAACAGAACCGAATATCCCTTTCTTTTTCTTCTCAGTGATAAATATCAGAGTATAGCAGACTCTTTATTGGTAACCACTAATTTATCTGGAGATCATGATTCCTGGACCGGAGAGGTGATTGGCAGAAAATTATTTAAAAAAGATACATTGCAAAACTTTGTGATTACTCCATCTTACAGAAATAAAAGAAACAGGAAAGAAATTATATGTAAAGGATTTTTCAGAGAAAGTAACGATAATCAGTTAGCTGTAGAATTACAGGCTGATTTAACCGATCGATATTTACGAATAAATAATTTTTCTTTTGAAGATGATGTCTTTATTAGTGGTGAGTATCCATTACATAAAAACGATAATCTTAAAGGATCGTTAAAATTTCAGGATTTTGCTATACATCAAATGTATTCATTATTCTCGAGCACAACTCCCTTTAAAGGAAAACTCAATGGTGATGTGGAGCTTAGAGGCAGCAAGGACAGTATGGAAGTTACTGCTGCCATCTCAATTAATGAGGGAGCTTTTCATAATGTTGATAGTATAAATGGTGAGGTAAAATTAAAGATCAGAGATGAAAATGTAGAATTATGTACAATTTCCCTGGATAAGAAGGGAGATAACTGGTTTGATGGTTCAATGAAGAATACTGAGGATGATTCTTTAAAAGGAAGATTTTACAGTCATTGGGAAAAGGGGAGTGAATTGATACAGGTATTACCTGGATTTGACTTTTTCCGAGGCAGGGGCCAGGCAGAATTAACTGTTGGAGGAACAAATGAATCACCTTCAGTAAAAGCGGTATTCAATCTGAAAGATGGATTTATAAGTAAAGTAGGGTTTAATGATTTACATGTTGAAATTATTGATACTTTATGGAAGGAATTTGATATTAGCAAAGGAAATTTAAGAATTGTTAAAGGAAGATGTTACAAAAATGATGGATTAAAGGGATTATTCTGGGGAGTTATCCCGCACAGTAATGAAAGGGATTCAGACGTATCATTATTAATAGAAGGTGATATATTTGGTGTTCTTTCAGAACTTAATGATAATATTAAAAATGCTAAAAGCACAGGCGAGTTGTTTTTACGGGTGGGAGAAAACGAAGGTGACTGGTTTATAGGAAGTGGGCGTTTAGATATAGTTGATGGTGAGCTAAGTTATTTATATCCTTTTGATAACCTGACTGAAATTCAGATAAATGCTGAGATAGAAAAAGGTAATAATTTTGTTACTATAAATAAATTTTCCGGAAAAATACATAAGAGCAGGATAAAGGTTAAAAATCAGCCAGTTTCCAGAGATGAGAATATTGTCCCCATTCTACTAAATAAATACAGATTGAGCTTGGGTAAATTATTAGTTGAAACTAAAGATAAAGGCATTCGATTTCATATCCCTGGTTTGATGGAAGGCGGAGAGGAGTGCTGGATTGATTTTAAAGGATTTGATCCCCAGGATGATTTTTTTACTATAGCAGGTTCAATTAGAAATCCTATTTTCAGAGGTAGTCTGGTGTTGCGGGACTATCGATTTACCTATCCGTTTATTACACAGAAAAATGAGAACGGCAGCCAAAGTATTTTTGAAAAAATTTTCTGGGATGTAAAACTCTACCCCAAAGAGAATGTGCATTATATTAAAGAAATTACAACTCCCCTGGGAAATTTTGAGGTAAATCTCAAATTACAGGATGAATATGGCGGCCTCCGTTTACAAGGTTGTTCTGAAAAAGACAATTTGCAGGTTTGGGGGAATTTAGCTTCAATTGAAGGAGTTATTGATGTATTGGGACATTATTTTAGGCCTGAAAGGATTACTTTTGACTATCCACAGGGTGCTGAGGATCCAATAGTATATGGTAAAGCCTATACTACCATTGTTGATTCCCTGGGAATGCGTTCTACAGTATGGCTTGCAATTAATACTGCAGAACAGAACAATGGCGGGTTTTCTGCAGAAGGACCATGGGGCAATACTCAGTTCAGATTCTATACTAATGATCCGAATGTATCCAGAACAAATACAGAAGTATTATCACTGCTTGAAGGTCCGGATAAGGGATTAAAAGGACATGCCTATGAAGCACTCGGGTTACAGGTAGAAAATTATATTTTGGGGCCCATTATCAAACCAGTAGAACGTGAGATTCGCAGAAGTTTTGGTTTAGATCTATTCCATTTTTCTTATATGTTTGGAAGAAATTTTTTCAGACCAGGTTCCAAGAATCAGCGTTTCATTGATACAAACAATTTAATCCAGCAGACCAAGCTTACAGTTGGTAAATATCTGGGGCCGAATTTATTTTTAACTTACTCAGGCCAGATTCAAAAAGGGCTTCTTGTTTATCCGGATTACGGATTGGGATTTAAACATTCACTTTCTCTGGAATATATGATTCATTCGGATTTATTTTTAGAGATGGAATACACTTATAACAGTTTGCTGCTTTCTGATCGACAAGTTGATAAACGAATATGGATCCGACATGTTTTTCCATTTTAATGAAAAGTGAAATAATTAATAATTTTTTTCTTTACAAAGATTATTTTTTTTTGTACTTTAATAAGCTAATTTTAGGAGGACACATTTTGCGATGTAAAATAAATAAAAGCATTTTTTTGTTAATAATACTACTGTTGGTTTCTCTTTCCGCATATGGACAGCAAATGGGATCAGTAACCTTACTCGGACTTTCAGTAGAGGGGAATAGAATATCTGAGGAAGAAGTTATTAAAATGAGTTCAGGGCTCAATGAGGGCACTGACATCAATTTAGAAGATATTCAAGCTTGTATTAAACAACTTTGGAGTCTAGGGCTTTTTTCTGATGTTAAAGTGATTTTAGATAGCAGTACTCAGAAGGGGGTGTATTTAACCATTAAAGTAGAGGAATACCCCCGTTTGGAAAAAATTATAATTGAAGGAAACAAAAAAATTAAAAAAGAAAAATTGGAAGAGGAATTAGGTTTTTATCGAGGACAGATTTTAAGTGCCGGAAAAATTGCTGAGGGGAAAAAAAGATTAAAGAAAAAGTATTCAGAAAAAGGATATGTATTAGCAGAAATTAATACAGAAGTGTATGAAGCTGAAAAGGAAGGATTGGCTGTATTTAATATTACCATTGATGAAGGCAAAAAAGTACAGATTGAAAGGATACGATTCTTTGGAAATACCGTTTTTAAGGATACAAAGCTCAGGAAACAGATGGAAGACACAAAGGAGAATAGATGGTGGGGAGGAGGAGATTTTGATAGGGAGAAGTATAGAAAAGACAAGGAAAAAGTGCTGGAATTTTATCGTAACAACGGGTACAGAGATGCTGAAATTTTAAAGGACTCTCTCTATTACAATAAGGAAAGAGAGGATATGTACATTGATATCTGGGTACAAGAGGGTAATTGTTATTATTTTGGAGACATCTCCTGGGAAGGAAACACGCTTTTTACTTCCGAAGGGCTGGAATCGATGCTGGAATTTGAAAAAGGTGATGTGTTCAGTAAGGAAGAGTTTACAAAATCAATACAGGAGAATATCAATGGAGCTTACTATGATTTAGGATACATATATGCTCAGATAAATCCCAGGGAAACATATCGGAATGATACAATTGATGTATGTTTTGTTATTGATAGGAAAGAACCGGTCATAATTGATAAAATTAAGATAACCGGGAATACACGAACGAAAGAAAGGGTAATTAGAAGACAGTTACGTATTCGTCCGGGAGATGTTTTCAGCCGGGAATTGTTACAGAGAAGTTTTCGGGATCTTATGATGCTGAATTATTTTTCCGAAGTCATTCCCAATGTTGAACCAATTCCAGAAGAAGAGGATAAAGTAAATATAAGCTTTGATGTTGAGGAAAAATCAACTGATACAGCCAATATATCTGCAGGATGGAGTGAACTTGATAAGCTCATAGGAAGCATCGGAGTGGGTATGAATAATTTATTTGGTAATGGACAGCAGTTGGATTTGAACTGGAATTTTGGAAGGTACTACAGATCATTGCAGTTAAGTTTTAACGAACCCTGGTTTTTAAATACACCTACTTTAATAGGTGTCAGTGTTTGGGATACAAAACGAAGTCGCAGTCCTTATTACAGTTATTACAGATATACAAGCAGAGGTTTTTCTGTTAGATTGGGAAGGCGTTTTACCTGGCCGGATAATTATTTCCGGGGTGATTGGATCTATCGGTTAAATGAAACAGATTTAAGTGATTTTAGTGATTATTATATAGAGAAAAATCCAAATAATATTGTTGATGAAGCATGGCCGCTTGTCTCCAGCAGTATTACTCAGATAATTAACAGAAACAGCCTTGATCAGCCCCAATTTCCTACCCGAGGATCTGATGTTAGTCTTTCCACTGAAATATCAGGAGGTCCTTTCGGTGGTACAGTTGGTTTTCATAAACATATATTAAAAATGGATAATTATATTCCTGCTATTGCAGATAAAATTATTTTAAGAACTCATGTTCAGTTAGGATACATGGATAAATTAACAAAAGACAGTAGATTGCAGGTTATGGATTTTTTCTACATGGGTGGTAGTGGTATGTCAAGAGCTATTCCTTTGAGAGGATATCCGGATCCCTTTGGAGGTGGAAATTATTATCTATCACTTCCCAGTATTCCGATTAGTGGGTATTACGGAGGTAAAACTATGCTGAAGATCAATGCTGAGTTGCGATTTCCGGTAATAAGTAATCCCTTGTTATATGGATTAATTTTTTCCGAGGCGGGGAATACCTGGGAGGACCTTGCTTCCACTGATCCGTTTGGACTCCGCCGGTCCTTTGGGATTGGTGCCAGAATTTTTATGCCTATGGTGGGTATGTTAGGGATCGATTATGCCTGTGGTCTTGATTATTATGACCAATATGGTGAAAGATATACAGATTGGAGAACCCATTTCGTGTTTGGGAAAAGTTTCTAAAATGTACTAGTTAATAATCTATAATTAAATTATGGAGGAAGTTGTGAGTAAAAGAAAAATTATGTTGGTAGCAGCAGTATTGATTTCATCAATTTTGATGAATGTATCTGTTTTTGCTCAGTTAAAAATTGGCTATATTGATTCACAAATCATATTGAATAAGCTCCCATCAGCAGTAGAGGCCCAGAAAAAATTAGAAGAACAGAGCAATGTCTGGGCTGAGGAGCTTCAAAAAATGGGAGATAAAATCCGTTCTCTGCAACAGCAGCTTGATCAGCAAAGCTTACTGTTAAGTGAAGAAAAAAAGAAAGAGAAACAGGATGAAATCCAACAGCTGTACATGCAGTCCCAGAGGTTTCAGGATGAAAAATTTGGACAGCAGGGTGAATTATACCAGAAGCGGAATGAACTGCTTCAACCTGTATTTGATCAAATAAATGAAAAGATACAAACAGTTGCTGAAGAAGAAGGCTATGATTATATTTTTGATACTGTTGCCGGAAATATATTATTTGCAAAAGAAGGATATGACCTTACAAAAAGAATATTAGAAGAACTTGGAGTTAATGCATCTGATCTATAGTAAAGATAAAACATGAGTATTCGGGTATCAGAAATTGCCAGAGAGATTGATGCAAAACTTATTGGAAATGATTCTGTTACGGTTGTGGATATCTCCCCTATTCAAGATTCTACCAAGGGTCATATAACTTTTATTTCCAACAAGAAGTATGCTAAATATTTATCTGAAACCAAAGCATCTGCAGTAATTATCAGTGAAGATCTAGATGTTGAAGCAATAGAAGGTAAAACCTTATTACAGGTAAAAAATCCTTATTTTGCTTTTTCAAGAGTGATTAAACTGTTTTATCCTGATAAGCTTTTAATTGAAAAGGGGATTCACACAACTGCGGTAATTGGTAAAAATTCGAAAACGGGACAGGATGTTTCCCTGGGTGCTCATGTAGTTATAGGCAGAGGGTGTTCCATTGGTGACAGAACTGTTTTAATGCCGGGAGTAGTTGTTGGAGATGAGTCTGTAATTGGTGCGGATTGTAAAATATATTCAAATGTAAGCATCAGAGAGAAGGTTACTATTAAAAATAGAGTTATAATTCATAATGGTTCAGTTATTGGAAGTGATGGATTTGGTTTTGCTTATGCTAAAGGGAAATATCATAAAATACCTCAAATTGGAACAGTAGTAATCGAGGACGATGTTGAGATTGGAGCTAATACAACTATTGATAGAGCAGCACTTGGGAAAACTGTAATCTCTAAAGGGACAAAACTTGACAATTTAATACAGGTTGCCCATAATTGTAGAATTGGAGAGCATTGTGTTATAGCCTCCCAGACAGGTATATCTGGCAGTACTACTATTGGTAATAGAGTGCAAATTGGAGGGCAGGCAGGTTTTGCTGGTCATATTAAAATAGGTGATAATGCTATTATTGCTGCTCAATCCGGAGTGACAAAATCAATTAACGGGGGTAAATATGTTTTTGGTACTCCTGCTAATGATTATAGAGAAGAATTTAGAATTCATGCGGCCAGACGGCGTTTGCCTGAATTGTTAAAAGATGTTGTAAACATTAAAAAAACACTAAAAAAATTAGAAAAAAACAGAGGGAAAGATGTTTGAAAATCAGCGAACAATTTCCAAACCTGCCTCGCTTTCCGGTATAGGACTTCATACCGGGAACAAGACAACAATTACTTTTAAACCAGCTGAACCGGATACAGGTATTCATTTTATTTGCACCTCAGCTGATAAAGATTTAAAAATACCTGCTGACATTGACCATGTTGTTGATAATGCCAGGGATACAACTATTGGGATTGGCGAGGTGCGTATCAGACAGGTTGAACATGTTTTAGCCGCCATTTATGGTCTCGAAATTGATAATCTGATTATTGAGGTTGATTCAAATGAACCGCCGGTTATGGATGGAAGTGCTAAGCCATTTGTAGATGTATTGAAAAAAGTTGGACTAAAGGAACAGGATTCACCCAAGGATTTTTTAGAAATTGAAGAGACTATTGCCTTTTCTGATAAAGAAAAAGGCATTGATATGGTTGTGTTTCCTTCAGATGAGTTTCGCATTACATTTATGGTTGATTATCAAAATCCGGCTCTGGGTACCCAGTATACTTCTATGTATTCTCTTAAAGATGAATTTGAGAGTGAATTTGCTGCAGCCAGAACTTTTTGTTTTTTACATGAAGTAGAAGAACTGTATGATAAAGGATTAATACAGGGAGGGGATATTGATAGTGCAGTTGTGATTATTGATAGAGAACTTAAATTAGAAGAATTGGAAAAATTAGCTGATAAGTTTGGTATTGCTCATGAAAAAATTCAACAGACAAATGGGATTCTGGGAGGTGAAGATTTACGATATTATAACGAACCAGTCCGTCATAAAGTTCTTGATATGATAGGTGATCTTGCCTTACTTGGGGTTCCCTTAAAAGCGCACGTTATGGCTGCTCGTTCCGGACATGAAACCCATGTAAAACTGGTCAAACAAATCAGAAAAATTTATAAAAAGAAGAAGATTACCAGTAAATATCGGGGCAGTAATGTTAAAAAAAATGTTTTACTTGATATCGAAGGCATAAAGAAAATTCTGCCTCACCGGTATCCATTCCTGCTGGTAGATAGAATTGTTGATTTAGTACCTGAAGAACGTGTGATTGCAATTAAAAATGTAACCTTTGATGAACTTTTTTTCCAGGGACATTTTCCCGGACATCCGGTTATGCCCGGAGTTCTTATTGTAGAAGCCATGGCTCAAGCCGGGGCAGTACTTTTACTTGATATGGTTGAAAATGCCAAAGATAAGATTGCATATTTTATGGGAATAGATAAGGTGAGGTTTCGCAAACCAGTGGTTCCCGGTGATCAGATTCAATTGGAAGGAGTGCTGATGAGAAAAAGGCCCAGTTCATGCAAGATGGCAGGTAAAGCATTTGTCAACGATAATCTGGTTTGTGAAGCAGAATTTATGTGTGCAATTGTTGATAAATAAATTTTTATTAGTAATGGGGAGAGAAATTGTCAGACATACATACATCTGCAATAATTGATAAAAAAGCTGAACTGGCCAGCGATATTACGGTAGGCCCTTTTACCATCATTGATGGTGATGTCACCATTGGTTCAGGCTCTAGAATTGATTCTCATGTTTATATTAGCAATGGTGCCCGTATTGGACAGAATTGTCATATTCATCATGGGAGTGTTATTGCAACTGTACCCCAGGATATAAAATTTGAGAATGAAAAAACATTACTGGAAATTGGCGATAACACAGAAATCAGAGAATATACAACTTTAAATCGAGGTACTTCACATAGTGGTAAAAGCAAAGTTGGCAAAAACTGTTTTCTTATGGCCTATACACATGTAGCTCATGATTGTTTTATTGGCGATAATTGCATTATTGCTAATGGAGTGCAGCTGGCCGGCCATGTTGTTATTGAAGATTGGGTTATCATCGGAGGATTAACTCCAATCCATCAGTTTTGCCGGATAGGGCAACATGCTTTTATCGGAGGCGGATTACGTGTAACCAAGGATGTCCCTCCCTATATTTTAGCAGCAGATTCTCCCTTAAGTTATAAAGGGGTGAATATTGTTGGTCTGAGAAGAAGGGGGTTTAAAAAAGATACCATTAGATTTTTACAACGCTGTTATCGTTATCTTTATCGTTCCAACTTCAATACCTCTCAAGCAGTAGAAAAAATAAAAAGTAATTTTGATGATATACCTGAAATAAAAAAAATTTTAGCATTCATAGAAAAAAGTGAGAGGGGCATAATAAAATAACTACGGTGGAAGTTTGGAGATGGATAGATAACGGGTCTTTAAACGGGGCAACCCAGATGGCGATTGATAGAGCCATTTTAGAGTATATTAATACA
Organism: bacterium; assembly: GCA_046483025.1. GTDB lineage: Bacteria > Zhuqueibacterota > QNDG01 > QNDG01 > CAYUAG01 > CAYUAG01. Next base: position 18,712 of record JAWODZ010000248.1, on the reverse strand, counting down.
ACTGGTAAAGTAGTATTTAGAGTTTATGACTGGAATCCTTACTGTATTTCATTAGGGTTTCGTCAGTCATCGGATATTATAAATCATAGAAAGTGTTCTGACGATTGTATAGATATTGTGCGGAGACCTACCGGAGGCAGGGCTGTATTTCATGCCCGGGAGGTTACCTATTCAGTTATCATTCCTCAATCAAGCCGGTTTTTTTCCTCTGGGATACAGAAAATTTATAAAATGATCAGCCTGGGTCTTGCCAGAGGAATACAAAAACTTGGTATACCGGCAGAATTACAGAAACATAAAATTGACTTACGTTCTCATTATCAAAAATCAATTTCTGTAAATTGTTTTTCTGCTGCGGCCAGCAGTGAAGTTATGGTGGATGGAAAAAAAATGATCGGCAGTGCTCAGCGACATCTCCAAAATGGAGTTTTACAGCATGGATCTATTCTCATCGGTAATAAACATCTTGATTTACCTTACTATTTAGTACATATAGAACAAGATAAAGTGAGCACTATGATAAAAAAATTAAAACACCAAACAGTATCAATTGGTGGTTATCTGGATAGAAATGTTAGTTATGAAGAAGTCACAGAAGTGGTGAGAAAGGGAATTCAGGAGGAATTAGAAATTGAGTTTAAGGATGATGAATTAACCCCAAAGGAAAGAATTAGAACATCAGAATTGCGGGATGATTTTTCTATTTTATCAAATGTGAATTAATTATTAAAAGAGGTTAATTTGGCAAACAAAAATATTTCTATTTGGGGGTCAACCGGTTCCATAGGAACTCAGACCCTTGATGTTATATCCCGACATGCGGATTTATTTACCATATCCGTTTTAACCGCACACCATAATGTTGATCTGCTTTATAAGCAAACTGAAATATTTAAACCAAAGGCAGTTGTTATTACCGGCACAATTAAAAATCAGGAGTGGCAAAGGAGGTTTGATACATTGGGTGTTGACGTATTTACCGGTAAAGAAGGTCTTCTCAGGACAGCAAAGATGGGAGAGGAGGATTTAATCGTTAATGCTCTGGTAGGGGGAATTGGACTGGAAGTCACTTTAGAAGCTATTAAAAGAGGGGTATCAGTTGCTCTTGCCAATAAAGAGGTGTTAGTGATGGCAGGAGAAATAATGACCAGAGAGGCAGAACACCAGGGAGTACAGTTGATTCCCATTGACAGCGAACACAGTGCAATATTTCAATGTCTGCAGGGAGAATCACCGGTAAGTATAAAAAAAATTATTTTAACTGCTTCCGGGGGAGCATTTTACAAAAAAAAATTAAGTCAGCTCAAGCATGTTACGGTTGAACAGGCTTTACAGCATCCCAACTGGTCTATGGGTAGGAAAGTGACTGTTGATTCAGCCACTATGATGAATAAAGGACTGGAACTGATAGAGGCTCGCTGGCTTTTTGATCAGGATCCTGATGCCATTGAAGTTGTTATTCATCCGCAGTCGCTCATCCATTCTATGGTCGAATTTATTGATGGTTCGGTTAAAGCACAGTTGGGAAAACCGGATATGAGAGTTCCTATTTCCTATGCACTCGGTTATCCAGAGAGATTATCCGGTCATTTCAAGTGTATGGATTTTACTCAATCTCTTTCAATGGAGTTTATTCCCCCGGATTTCGAAAGATTTCCGGCTTTGAAGCTGGCATACCAGACTCTTAAACTAGGTGGTACTGCACCGGCTGTTTTCAATGGAGCTGATGAAGCAGCAGTTACTTTATTTTTGAATAAAAAAATTGATTTTATTACCATTACAGAAATTGTTGAAAAAACCCTTCAGGAACATTCTGTCACTTCCCACCCGGCCTTAGATGATATTATGGAAGCGGACAGATGGGCAAAAGCGTATGTAATGAAATTATATACATAATAGAAAAGTGAAATTTAAAAATATTTGCATTAACCATAGGAATTTACAACATGACAACCTTACTGGCAACTATAATTATTTTAAGTATTTTGATTTTTGTACATGAGTTTGGTCATTTTTTAACTGCAAAACTATCCGGTATGCGGGTAGAGCGGTTTTCGATGGGATTACCACCTCGAATGATCGGGAAAAAGATTGGCGAAACCGACTATTGTCTCTCCTGGATACCATTTGGGGGGTATGTAAAAATATCAGGGATGGTAGATGAAACCCTGGATAAAAATTCAATACAGAAAAAACCTGAACCCAGGGAGTTTCGTTCCAAACCATGGATCAGCAGAGTTCTGGTGATTTCTGCAGGTTCTTTGATGAATATCATATTTGCGTTTATCCTGTTTATAGTACTGACACTCAGTATAGGCGTAGTTGACAATTATTCTTCCAAGCCAATAGTTGGAAATGTCATGGAAGGGAAACCTGCAGCGAAAGCAGGTATAAAGTCCGATGATTTGATAGTTTCAATTGAGGGGGAAAAAATTGAAACCTGGGATCAGCTTACGGATATTATTTATGCTTCACCGGGAAAAGAATTAAATATTACCTATGAAAGAAATGAGGCCAGACACAGTGTAACCATAACCCCGGTTGAGGAGAAAATTGTGGTCAATGAACAAGGAGATATTGAAACTGTGGGCTTGATCGGTATTGAAAGAAGGGTGACCATGCGTTCTGTTGGTATTTTTTCGGCAATCGGGTATGGAGTACGGAATACTTTTTATATTACAAGGTTAATTGCTGTATCACTATATAAATTAATTACCGGTCAGCATTCAATTAAATCGCTGGGAGGGCCGATAGCAATTTCCAAGATGGCAGGAGAAAGTGCCAGGGGTGGGTTGACAACCTTTTTTGGATTTATGGCAATGCTGAGTCTGAATCTGGGTATCTTGAATTTGTTGCCTATCCCGGTATTGGACGGAGGCCATCTTGTCTATTTAATCATTGAAGGGATAATTGGTAAAGAAATTCCTGCTAAAGTGAAATTGGTTATTCAGCAGGTAGGCATGGTTTTGTTGTTGGCTTTGATGATTTTTGTGATTTACAATGATTTATTCAGATTGTTTAGTGATTGATTTTTATTGTTACAGTAAATTAAGATTAATATATTGAGGAAATTCTAACTTTTTTTCAAATTTTTCATCCACTAATCGTTGTCAGGTTTGTTACCGGCAATTAAAGGTGAAGCTGTCTTAAAAAGTCCAAATATTCAGGTTCAAAGTTAATTTTATTTTTTAAGACAGCTTCAATTCATATACATGAAATTTTGTCAACTTTTACATAAAGAAAATAGTGAGTATAACCTTAACAGTATCAAAACCGAAAGAAGTTGAACTGGATTCAACATCTGTACCAGATGAATATTCAATTTTAGATGAAGTTTTATGTAATCCTGCATTATATTCAGCTCCCAGGGAAACATTTTTAGTAATATAAAAATCTACCCCTAAAAGACCGTATATACTAAATGTAGAAGCACTTCGTTCTGTTGAATTATCTTCTTTGGCAGAACTGAAGCTGAGTCCTGCCCCATAATAAGGAGCGACTCTGTTTTCATTCAGATGTTTGATTAGAGCTGCCCCCAAACCAAAAATGCTGGCCGATGTTTCTGCGCCATTATCCTGTTTGGTGGTCCCAAATTGCAGAGTTGGTCTCAGAGCAAAGTTGTCTAAATATATCATTGCTCCAATTCCATTTTCCATAATACTCTCAGGGGGTGATAAAAAATCATCACCAATTCCAAATAAAATCCCGTAATCATTGGTCCGGTGTTCTTGCCCAAAAGCAATGCTGATAATTAAAATCACAAATAAAGTTGTTAGTAATTTTTTCATCTCATTTCTCCTTAGTTTGTTAATGGAAAATTTTTATACTTGTATTATTTTCTACTTCCGGGTTTGGTTACAGGTATTCCTTTTTTACAAAGAGGACAATTTTCTGGAGAGTAGTTGGTAACTTGCATCTGAAAAGTACTGAAAAAAGGAACAGTAAAGGTGGCTTTACCACCACTGCGGTCTACCATTGAAGCCACTCCTGAAATTTCTGCTTCTTTATCTTTCATTACTTCTATTACTTCTTTTACTGATCCGCCGGTAGTGGTTACATCCTCAACAATCAGAATTTTTTCTCCTTTGTTTACCCTGAATCCTCTTCTCAGGGTCATGTCTTCATTTTTTCTTTCAGTAAAAATCGAACGTACTTGCATGAGTCTGGCAACTTCATATCCAATCACAATTCCTCCAATTGCTGGTGAGGCAACAGCTTGGATGCCGGAGTTTTTAAAATGATCAGCTATGAGGGCACAGATTTTTTCAGCCTGCCGGGGATACTGCAGTACTTTGGCACATTGGAAATAAGTATCACTATGAAGACCAGATGTAAGTTTAAAATGTCCATTCATTAATGCTCCGGTATCTTTGAATATCTGCAGAATGTCAGCTGAGGTTAAGTTCATAAATTTTCTCCTCATGAGTAATGTAATTTATTTATTTTTTTGCTGGTGTTTTTTAATAATTTGATTAATATCTGTTTGTAATGTTTTTGCTTTTTGTCTGGCAGCCTGGGCAAAATTTTTGTCCTGGGAAGCATAGAGAATGCCTCGTGAAGAGTTGATTACTGCCATACTGAAGGTGTCATCAGTACCGTCAATCACTGCACTTTTTAGATCACCTCCCTGGGCACCGATACCGGGGATCAAAAAAGGAAGTTCAGGTGTGAGTGAGCGTATGGTTTTCAATTCTCCCGGATGAGTAGCTCCTACCACCAGACCACAGTTGTTATTTTTATTCCACTCATTAACCTTTTTTGCAATTATTTCATAAAGATATTGTTTTTTGAAGGTCAGGTACTGAAAATCACCGGAGCTGGGATTAGAGGTTAAACAGAGTATAAATACTCCCTTTGATTCATCCTGGATAAATGGTTGGACAGAGTCAAAACCCAGATAGGGATTAACGGTAACCATATCAAACCCCAGATCAAATAGGGCAGAAGCATACTTCTGAGCAGTGGTGCCGATATCTCCTCTTTTGGCATCACCAATCTTGAGTATTCCTTTTGGAATATAATCAACAGTCCGTTTCAGAATATCCCATCCTTCGGTTCCCAGGGCTTCATAAAAGGCAAGATTTGGTTTATAAGCAGCAGCAATATCAGCTGTAGCGTCTATGATCTTTTGATTAAAGGTAAAAACCGGATCGTTTTTTTTCATAATATGGGCAGGAATTCTTTCCGAATATATATCCAGCCCTACACAAACCAGAGAGTTTTGCTTTTTTATTATGGTTTTGATTTTATCGTTGATGGTCATAATTAGTCATAAAATACATTTTTTCTGAATGATTGTCAATATAATTCTTATTTCATCAAAAGCATCTTTTTGGTGATCACTTTTTTTCTGTCTGCAACTTGTATATATTTTTATAAATCAGACTCTTTTTTTGATAAGAATAAATATTAAAGAACTACTCATTAATCTATACGCTAATTTTAATTAAAATGTGGCAGAAAAAATATATGATTAACGAGTGCATGATTTTTTTAGTGGCTAAATATCAGATATTAGAACCAGATACAAAAGTGTTTCAAAAAATTTTTGGAAATATTTCTACCATCTCTTAGGCATTATCAAACCAAGCACAGGGAAAATAACTATATAGAAAATATGAGGTATAAAAGCCAGGGGATAGTAGATGAGGAGATTCCTGTTCTCCAGTATTTTTTTTGCCGGCATCAGGAATAGAAGTTCAGCAGATATCTTTATGAAGAGCGAAGCTAACAACAGCGGTAATAAGGCAGGAGCAAAAAAAACAGAAATTATCGTTCCTGCTAAAAACAGATAAAACAGATAAATTAGAGATAAAAAAAGTTTAATCTTAAGAGGATAGGCAATATGTTTGGATGAAAAACGTATTCTTTGTCGGATAAATGATCTGATATTCGGAGGCGGATCATTGAAAACAGCAGTAGATTTTAAGGGTGAATATTTAATTTTAAAGTCAGTTTTTTGTTTTATCCGATGCATCAAAAGATCATCATCTCCGGACATCCATTTGATGGAATCACCGAAACCTCCGATATCATGGAATATTTTTCTTTTATAGGATAGATTGGCACCATTACAAGTGAGGGGGAATCCCAACCCTGTGGCTGCAGCAGTGACTGAACCCATCACAAAATATTCCAGAGCAAGAATTTTATGAAACAGAGTATCAAAAGGGGGGTCAGTTCTATAGGGGGCATATCCCAGAACCATACCAGTGTTTTCAGAATAAGTGGAAACAATGCCGTTTATCCAATTTTTTCCAGAAATTGCATCAGCATCTGTGGTGATAATAATATCATTTTGTGCTTTTTTTACAGCTTCTCTAATAGCTCTTTTTTTGGGAGATATATCTGGTAATTTATGATCAATTTTTATAATTTTTGTATTAGATTGTTGTTGTGTATACTGGTGCATCAGATTCAGAGTTTGGTCATCTGAGCGATCATCAACTAAGATAATTTCAGTAAGCTCTGCAGGATAATGCTGCGATTGCAGTGACTGTAAAAGCCGGGGGAGTGTTTTTTCTTCATTATGTGCAGGGATGATTACTGAAACAGACAGCCTGTTTGCTGAACCGGGATTATTTAGTTTCTCAAGACCTTTTCTGAAGTAGATGAGAATAATAGAGTAGGATACCAGCAGCAGACAGAATATTATAGTAAAAATTGTTTCAATCATTTGTTTTTTATTTAAATATAATGATGTTTATCAATAGTTCAAAGAATAATTGTAAAAAAGTTTTTTTATTGATTAAAATGGGATTTTTTGCTACATTGCAAAAATGTATAGGCCGATTCTTACAAAGGTTAAACCATGACTATTAAAAAGTTTAGTCTGTTTATATTTTTTCTTTTCTGTTTTATCCGGATAACTCAAGCTCAGGTTATCGATACTTGTAAACAAAAGTACTGGATATTTTTCAAAGATAAAGGACCCCAGAGATTAGAAAAAAAATTAAAAAGGACCTCTGCTTCTGAGCTGGGAATTTCAGAGAGGGCTCTGTATCGCCGTTCAAAAAAGAATACTTCTGAATTAGTTGACTATCGTGATTTATCTGTGTACAGAGGCTATGTACGAATATTAAAAGAGTTGGGTCTTAAACCGATTGTTTTTTCCCGATGGTTGAATGGAGTGAGTGTACATACTTCCCCGGAAATGATACAAAAGGTGCAGTCACTTTCTTTTGTCAGAAAATCCAGACCGGTTATTTCTTTTATCAGAAAGCCTCCGAAACTTGAGAGAATGGTTACACCAAAATCTATGCAAAAAACAGGTGAACATACCTATGATTATGGGTACAGTTTTGATCAGAATAATCAGATAAGAGTTCCGGAAGTACATGACCTGGGATTAAACGGAGGGAATGTACTCATCGGTATGATTGATACCGGATTTGATTATCAGGGAAAAGAGGCATTTTCTGAATTAGATGTGAAAAAAGAATATGATTTTCACTGGAATGACAGTACTACTGCGAATCAGGGGAATGATCCTTTTGGCCAGGATAATCACGGTACCCAAACTCTTTCAGTAATAGGTGGTTTTTGGGAAGAAAATCTTATTGGGCCTGCTTTTGGCGCTTCGTTTATGCTGGCAAAAACTGAATGGCTTCCTACTGAAACCAGAATAGAAGAAGATCATTGGGTGGAAGCTATAGAATGGATGGAAAGAGAAGGTGTTGAGGTTGTTTCTACTTCATTGGGATACAGTGTATTTGATGGTGGTATCGGGTATACCTATGAAGACATGGATGGCAGTACCTGTGTTACCACCAGAGCAGCTGATATTGCTGCCTCCAAGGGGGTAGTGGTAGTGGTTTCTGCAGGTAATGAAAGAAATAAGCCCTGGTATTATATTACCTCACCTGCGGATGGAGATAGTGTGATTGCAGTAGGAGCTGTAAATTTTACTGGTGAAGTTACTTCTTTTAGTTCTGCAGGTCCAACTGCAGACGGAAGAATAAAACCGGATGTAGTGGCAATGGGAGAGAATGTTGTTACTATTTACAGCCTTTCAGGAGGCGGCAGGGGAACATCTTTTTCCTGTCCTCTGGTTGCAGGTGTTTGTGGATTAATACTGCAGGCCCATCCGGAGTTGACTCCCATACAGGTAAGAGAAGCCTTACGGGAGACAGCAGATCGTTTTCAAGATCCTGATAATTTATATGGATGGGGTCTGGTTGATGCGTATGAAGCTGTATTTTACCACGGGATTGTATTTACACGATTTACTTCTGTAGATGTAAGCGAAGAAGAATATCAGGGACTGGATACAGAGATATTGTGGAAATATGAGATTAATCCTGATTCAGTGTATTTACATTACAAGCAGACTGATAAAAGTAATTTTATATTGGTTAAAATGAATTTAGTTCAATCAGGAAGCAATATTTACAGAGCGGTTATCCCAGCTGCGGTGGATTTGGAAAACATTGAATTTTATGTCACGGCCAGAGATTCATTTGGGAATGGTTATGTCGGGCCTGTTGGTGCACCGGATTTTTTATATAAAGGCCTAGATTCTATACATTCACCGCAGATAAATATTGACAGAATTTTCAGACTTTCTCAGAATTATCCTAATCCATTTAACGGGTATACTCATTTTTCTCTGGAACTTGCTCAGAGTGGTTATGTAAATATGCAGATTTATAATATTATTGGTCAGAAGGTGAAAACTGTCCACAATGGTTTTCTCAGTAAAGGGATGTATGACAACGTATTTGGTTGGGATGGAACAAATGATATCGGAGTGTCTGTAACTTCTGGAATATATATTTTAAAAACTACGGTTGGTAAGACCCCCCCCCAAATTTGTAAGATAATTTATGTTAAATAAGTTAAGAATGAGCGAGAAAGATTCTAAAATAAGAAAATTGTATTGATTTTTAATAAAAAAATACTTACAATAAAGGTCGATTGCAGGTAGCTATATGTTAATTAATTTATAAATGGGAGGTGATTAAATTTGAAGATTACACCTCTGGATATTAAAAAGCAGCAGTTCAAAATTAAGGTACGTGGATTTGATAAAATGGAAGTGGAAGCCTTTTTAGAAATGGTGGCTAATGAATATGAAGCTGTGATTAATGAGAAAAACAAATATGCCAGTGAATTGTCAAAGCTGAAAACACAGCTTGATGATTACCAGCAAGTGGAAAAAACCTTGCAGGACACTCTGATGAATGCACAGGAGAGTGTAAGTCAATCTAAAGAGAATTCCAAACGGGAAGCAGATATAATAAAACGGGAAGCCGAACTTAAGGCAGAGAGAATACTGGATGAAGCACGTGAGAAGCTGGATAAGATGAAAAATGAATTGAAAATGATTAAAACTCAAAAAGAATCATTTGCAAAACGGTTAAAGCATTTGTTACAATCTCAGATGGAATTAATTGATGTATTGGAGATTGATGATGTGGATTTTATAGAGGAAGCCAAAAATCTTTCTACAATAAAAAGAAAAAAAACAACAGTTGCTTCCTTAAAAGAAAATAAACATAACAAATGATTTAATGAGATTGGTAACATTAAGCTAGTCAATCTATTTGGAGGACACAATGCAGTATACTAAAGTAGTTGGGATTCTAATTTGTCTAATTTTAATACTATTCGGCTGCACAAATTATACAATGACGTCATATGATAAATTGGAAGCAACCAACTATCTCATTATAACCCAGTTTTCGGGTAATAAGATCACAGGTACAGTTATTGATATTAAGCCTCACCAGCTCATAGTTTTACAGGATGATGAGTCACGGAGAGCGGTAACGAGATCAACTATAAAATCGATCAAACAAAAACGGCCTGTATATGATGAGTTTGGCAGAGGTATATCCGAGCCAGAGATTGAATCCGTAAAGACTACTAACAATACAGTGATTTATGGAATTGGAGGAGGAATATTGAGTTTTGGAGTCAGCTTTTTTATGGGCTCTTTACTGGGAGAGTCGGGCAGTTCTGTGGCTTTGGCCACTGGCGGAGGAGGAATTTTAGGTACTACTTTATTTATCATTGCTGGATCAAACAAGGATCGTAAAGATGCCATATCAGAGATCAGAGAAATACGAAAAACTGATCAATTTCAAAAAGAACAGAAGGGGAAAGCAAATATCAATACCGGAACACGGGATTCGGAAGATAAAGAACAAATAGAAAACCTGGAGAAAAGAAGAGAAGAGCTCTTACAAAAGCTCAAAGAAATGGAAAATGAAAAGAAGAAAAAAAAGAAAGAGTATTGATAAAAAAGGTATTTATCAGGGATAAAATTGTATGATCAAAAATAAAATCGGCATTATTGGTGGTAGTGGGCTTTATGGTATTGAGGGTGTTGAAATCACTTCAAAACAAAAAATATATACTCCTTTTGGCAGCCCTTCCGATGAGTTGCTTATGGGAAAGATAAAGGACAAGGAGGTTGTGTTTCTTCCCAGACATGGGAAAGGACATAAAAAGTTGCCTTCGGAGATTAATTACCGGGCAAATATCTGGGCTTTAAAGAAAGTCGGGGTAAATAAAATTATTTCAGTTTCAGCAGTAGGATCCTTGAAGGAACAAATCAGACCTCTGGATATTGTGCTTATCGACCAATATTATGACCGGACAAAATTTCGGGAAAACACTTTTTTTGGAAATGGGATTATAGCCCATATTGATTTCTCGCAACCCATTTGTTTTAACCTGAGGAGAACACTTTATGAAGTGGGACAAGAGGTTGGAGAAGGAACCAAGATGCATTTTGGGGGAACTTACTGCAATATTGAAGGTCCTGCTTTTTCTACTAAAGCTGAATCTATGCTGTATAAATCCTGGGGATTTGATGTGGTGGGAATGACCAATCTGCCCGAAGCAAAACTTGCCCGGGAAGCTGAAATTTGTTATGCAACTATGGCCATGGTTACTGATTATGACTGCTGGAAAGATGGTGAAGAGTGTGTTAATGTGGATATGGTGATAGCAAATATATCAAAGAATGCTGAGGTGGCAAAAAAAATAATTAAAAACACTATTATGAAAATTCCTGAACAAAAACCATGTGAATGTAATAATGCTTTAAATAATGCAATTTTAACTCCTTTGGATAAAATTCCTTCTGAGGTACAGGAGAAGCTTAACCTGATTTTGAGTAAGTATATTAATAAATAATTGGGATAAATATTAAAATAACTGTAAAGTAAGGAAAAATCAGAGGTGCCGTTTAAAAAAATTAAAACTCCAGTTGATTACAGTACAATTGAAAAAAGAATTTTAGACTTCTGGGAAAAGAATCATATTTTTGAAAAGTCTGTCACTACTCGTCCTGAGAGTAAACCTTTTACTTTTTATGAAGGCCCTCCCACTGCCAATGGTAAACCGGGTATTCATCATGTTATCTCCAGAACAGTAAAGGATTTTGTCTGTCGTTATAAGACTATGCAGGGATATCGGGTCAACCGCAAAGCGGGATGGGATACACATGGCCTTCCGGTAGAGATTGAAGTAGAAAAAGCTTTAGGTCTGGAAACCAAGGATGAGATTGAAGCATATGGAGTAGCTAAGTTTAATAAAAAATGCAGAGAATCAGTGTTTACCTATCTTAAGGATTGGAATGAACTCACTAAAAGAATCGGGTTCTGGGTGGATCTTTCTGATCCCTACATAACCTATACCAATGAATATATTGAGACGGTATGGTGGTTACTGGCCCAAATGTGGAAGAAAGATGTATTGTATAAAGGATTTAAGATACTTCCCTACTGTCCCCGATGTGAAACGGCTCTTTCCAGTCATGAGACTTCACTGGGGTATAAAGAGGTGAAAGATTATTCCATAACTGCAAAGTTTCCTCTCATAGATCAGGATAACCGTTTTGTATTGGCCTGGACAACCACTCCCTGGACTCTTCCTGGGAATGTTGCTTTGGCTGTGGGAGGGGATATTTTATATGTAGAAGTTGAACAGGAAGTTGATAACAGAAAAGAGATATATTATCTTGCTGAAAATCGTTTGGATATTTTGAAGGGTGAGTATACGATACTTCGTTCTTTTCCGGGAAAAGAGATGGAGGGGTGGAAGTATAAACCGCTTTTTGATTTTATTGATTTGAGTGGTGAGGGGAAGAATGCCTATACTGTTGCTCTGGCAGATTTTGTTACTACTGATGAAGGAACAGGTGTAGTTCATACTGCTGTTATGTATGGGGAAGATGATTACAGATTGGGAATGGAGATCGGATTGCCGGCTGTACATACTGTTGATGAACAGGGACGTTTCAATGAAAGAGTACCATTCTGGCAGGGTCGGTATGTCAAAGAAGAAAAACTTGAGAAAGAGATTATAGAAAATTTAAAACAGAATGGGCGTTTATATAAAACTCAACTCTATACCCATTCCTATCCTCATTGTTGGAGATGTGATTCTGCATTATTGTATTATGCTAAAAGATCCTGGTATATTAAGACTACAGCATTTAAGGATCAGTTAATTGAAAATAATAACAGTATTGACTGGTACCCCAGAGAGGTTGGTGAGGGAAGATTAGGAATGTGGCTTGATAATAATGTTGATTGGGCATTATCAAGAACTCGTTATTGGGGTACTCCGCTGAATATATGGATTTGTCCTTCCTGTGAAAAACACCAGGTTATTGGAAGTATGGAAGAATTAAAGAAATTATCCGGACAAAATGAAATAAAAGATCTTCATAAGCCATTTATTGATGAAATTAAAATTTCATGTCCGGATTGCGGTAAAGAAATGCAGCGAACACCGGAAGTAATAGACTGCTGGTTTGATTCCGGGGCAATGCCCTATGCACAATTTCATTATCCTTTTGAGGATAAAACTTTATTTAATAAAAATTTTCCTGCTGATTTTATTGCTGAGGGGGTTGATCAGACCAGAGGCTGGTTTTATTCCCTTCTGGCAATTTCTACTATCATTTCAGGTAAGCCGTCCTATAAAAGTTGTATATCAATTGAGATGATTTTGGATAAGGAAGGCCAGAAAATGTCAAAATCCCGGGGTAACAGTGTTGATCCTTTTAATATTATTAATGCAGAAGGAGCAGACACGCTTCGCTGGTATCTGTATACCGTAAGTCCGCCCTGGGTACCGACCAGATTTGACAGAGAAGGATTAACAGAAGTAAAACGGAAATTTTTCGGTACTCTGGTAAATACATACAACTTTTTTGTGATGTATGCGAATATTGATAAATTTATATATGATAAAGATAAAATTATTCCGGTTGAAAACAGACCTGAAATTGATAAGTGGCTGATCTCATCTTTGAATTCACTTATTGCTTCAGTTGATAAAAGTCTTTTAAAAAATAATATTACCAAAGCTGCCCGGAATATTCAGGATTTTGTTATTGATGATTTATCCAACTGGTATATCAGGAGAAACAGGCGCAGGTTCTGGAAATCAGAGATGAATGAGGATAAATTTGCTGCTTATCAAACCCTTTATGAGACTCTTTTTACTCTGGCAAAATTGCTGGCTCCGTTTATTCCGTTTTTGACAGATGAGATTTATTGTAATTTAAGTTTTTTTAAAAATACAGATGTTGAAAGTGTTCATCTGTCACAATACCCTGATCCCCGTCAAGAAAAATATAGTTATCTAGATCCTACTTTGCTCGATAGCATGAAAACAGCACGTGATGTTGTTATTATGTGTCGTTCTGTTAGAAATGATGTCCAGATAAAGGTTAGGCAGCCTCTTGATAAGGTTACTATTGTTACTCAAGGGAAAAGACAGCGGAAAGCGGTTAAATTTTTTGAAGATTTAATTCTAGAAGAAATTAATGTAAATAAACTTGAGTTTACTGATGATGTATCAGAACTTATAGAAAAAAAAGCACGACCAGTATTTAAAAAGTTAGGACCAAAATTTGGTTCAAATGTTAATCAAGTGGCAGATATAATTACCAATTTCTCTGAAGAAGAAGTAAAAATGTTAGAGAAAGGAGAAATTGTACATATAAGTATGAATAAAGGAAACGAAGCAGCAATTGCTTCAGAAGATGTTGAGATTTATACTGAATCAAAAGAGGGATTGGTGGTAAATAATACAGATGGATTAACCATTGCACTTGACGTCAGACTTACTGATGATTTGATTGTAGAAGGATATGCCAGAGAATTTGTAAATAGAGTACAAAAAATGAGAAAAGAGGCAGATTTTAATGTGACTGACCGGGTTAATGTTTATTATAATGGCAGTGATAAAATGCAAAAATCAATTGCGGCTAAAGGTGAGTACATAAAACAGGAAGTTCTTGCTATCGGATTACAGGAGACACTGGAAAAAGGAGAATACAGTAAAGAATGGAAAATAAATGATGAGAGCATTAAAATAGCAATTGAAAGAACTAAGAACTAATTTAACAACAGGGATAAATTGTTGGTTAAAGGAGATATGGTATGAACAAGAAAGAATTGGAAAAATACAGAAAATTGCTACAGGAAAAGAGAAATGAAATGATTGAGGAAATGGAATATATTAAAACTTCTGATATGGATGTCACCTTAAAAGATGCTTCCGGTGATCATTCTTCCTATACCTTTCATATGGCTGACCAGGGAACCGATAACATGGAAAGAGAAAAGAGTTTTTTTTATGCCCAACGGGATGGCAGGTATCTGTATCATTTGGATATGGCCCTGGAAAGAATTGAAGATGGAACGTATGGGAAATGTGAATCATGCGGGAAACAGATTGAAAAGAAAAGATTAGAAGCTGTACCTCACGCACGTTTGTGTTATGAATGTAAGATGAAGGAAAAACAACATAGTTAATTTAAAATCGGGAGTATTTTTTTGAGGCTTTATTTGATTGCCGGGCTGATTGTAATCATAGATCAGATTTCAAAAATAATCATAAAGGAAAGTATGTATCTGGGCCAGTCGATTGAATTAGCTGGCAATTTTTTAAAAATTACTTATATCGAGAATCCAGGTATTGCTTTTGGGATTAGAGTAGGTAGTCCAATTATTTTTACCATACTATCCTTGCTGGCAAGTATTGGCATATTAATGTATATTATATACAACCGTAATGGTGATAAGGTATTAAAATATGGTTTAACAATTATTTTAGGTGGTGCCTTGGGCAATCTTATTGACAGACTTTTTATGCAAAGAGTTGTTGATTTTATTGATGTGGGAATTGGAAGCACGCGATGGCCAGTTTTTAATGTTGCCGATTCAGCAGTTGTTATCGGGATGTTTATTCTTATATATACTATGATAAAAATTGAAAAAGAGGAAAAAAATTCACAGCTTATTAAGGATAACTCTTCAGAATAGATGGAACAAGAGTGTATACAGATAGAAGTTCCTGAAAAACAGAGCAGTGAAAGACTTGATGTATTTTTAGCCAACCGGATAGCAAAAGTTTCTCGAAGTAAAATAAAACAAATTATTGAGACGGGTAACGTTACCGTTAACGGGGGAACTAAAAAGCCGCGTTACTTGATACGACCGGGCGAGAAAATTAAGGTTATTATTCCCAGACCCGAACCGATGGATCTGGACCCTGAGAAAATACCTATTGATATTGTTTTTGAAGATGAATCATTGTTAGTGGTAAATAAAGAGACGGGCATGGTTGTACACCCGGGATATGGTAACAGAAGCGGAACATTGGTTAACGCACTTTTAGGACATTGTAAATCCTTGTCCAATACGGATGACCCTTTTCGTCCCGGCATAGTGCACCGAATAGATAAAGATACAAGCGGGCTTCTGGTTGTAGCCAAAAAAGAAGAAATTCACCGAAAACTGGCAGATCAATTTAAGAAAAAAACAGTAGTAAGAGAATATATTGCAGTAGTGTGGGGGAGAGTGAAAAAAAAAGAAGATTCTATTGATACCCTGCTGTCCCGGAGCAATAAAGACAGAAGAAAATTTAGGGCTAACAATCAAGGGAAAAGAGCAGTAACAACTTATCTTGTAAAAGAAAGATTCAGGTTGGCAACAGTGATAAGTCTTAAACTTCACACCGGCCGTACTCATCAGATAAGAGTACATTGTTCTTATATTGGCCATCCGGTGTTTGGTGATCAGATGTATGGTGGAAGAGGTGCTTGTCTGGGAGGCTTGAGTCAGGACGACACCAGATGTGCCAAACAATTACTAAAAATCATGCCTCGTCAGGCTTTGCATGCAAAAAGTTTGGGTTTTAAACACCCTGTGAACGGGAAGAATTATTTTTTTGATTCCGAACTTCCTGAAGATATGAAATTGCTGATTAAGAAATTGAGGGAAGATAGAGATAAAGGATAAAAGGTATAACAGAACTTGAGACCATGAGAACATTAGAACTTGAGAAGGTCAACATGCAGAAGTCAGAGTCCAGTGGCCAGAGGCCAGAGAAGACGACAGACCGCGGACGGCAGACTGCAATATGTCGACTTCCTGACTCTAATATACTTTATTAATGAATAATGTATAATGAATAATGTATAATGTATAATGTATAATGATCAGTCGAAGTCCCTTTAGGGACGAGATGTTTATAGAAATAAGGAGGTCCTTATCATCCAAGCCCCTTTAGGGGCGATATACTAATCGTTTATTCTCCGATACATTGTCATAATTGGTGACATGATATTTAAATAGAAAAGTTAGAGAATAAAATTAATATTATTTGATAAAAGCCGGTCAGCGGTCAATATAAGGGAAAATGGAGAAAGGGAGAATGGAAAAGGGAAAAATAAAGACTAAAGGACAAGAGGACAGCAATGAAATTAAAAAAAATTACTGATTTTCTGGATGAAAAATTAAATATTAAAGAGATTGAGGATTACAGCCTCAATGGTCTTCAGATTGAAAACAGCGGAGAAGTGAACAAAGCAGGGTTTGCGGTGGATGCTTCTCTGGCTTCCTTCCGGGAGGCTGCAGAAAACGATGTTGATTTACTGGTTGTGCATCATGGTCTTTTCTGGAGTAAGCCGGTATCAGTAACAGGGTCAATGTATCAACGTCTAAAGATACTTTTTGATGCAGATATTGCCTTGTATGCAGCACATCTGCCTCTGGATTTACATGATGAGTTGGGCAATAATGCCAGAGTGCAGAAGGTTTTGGGATGGAATGTCTTAGGAAATTTCGGAGAGTATAAAGGGATTGAGATTGGAAAGAAAGTGTGTTTTGATGCTCCTGTTTCCCTGAAACAGCTTGAAAAAGAGATCTCAGAAAAGTTACACTGTAAACCGTTAGTGTGGAATTTCGGAAAAGAAAAAATAAAAAATGTCGGATATGTAAGTGGAGGTGGAGTAGATCTGCTTGAACAGGCGATTGACCAAGGACTGGATCTTTTCATAACCGGTGAACCAAAGCATTCTTTTTACTGGACAGCAAAAGAAGCAGGGATTAGTGTGATCTTTGCTGGTCACTATGCCACTGAAACCCTGGGAGTGAAGGCAGTCAGTGAACTGTTAGAAAAAGAATTTGATCTGGAGTGCTTTTTTATTGATCTCCCTACGGGGTTATAGGATTAATATAAATCACAGAGATCTCAGTGAAATTAAGGTTCTGAGCTGATTAAAAAAAATTTTAACGCAGAGCAGATAAAGATATTGCAGAGTTCGCAAAGAAGTAAAAATTTAATTTTTATATATTTAACGGCTAACCGCAGTCCCTGACTGCGGTTTGTATTTCACTTTAATCCATAAAATATTCTAGACTTTTTTGATTTTGACTTGTATTTATTAAATGTTTACGTTATATTGTAAACGTAAACAAAAAATGAAGGGTTAAGACATGGATAAAATATTTTCAGCAAGGGTGAGTGAATCCGTTATAAAAAAAATTGGGTATCTGGCTCGCTTAAAGAACACATCAAAAAAAAGGATTATTGAGGAAGCTATTGAAACCTATACTGCCTCCATAGAAAAAAAGATCAATCAGGATGTTTTTGATCAAACCCATGGTAAATGGACAAGACAGGAATCACCTTCAGATACAGTAAAGAAAGTCAGGAAAACTTTTGAAAAATCCATGAAAAGGCATAGCTCATGAAGGCATATATTGATTCTGATATCTTGATCTGGCATTTGCGGGGTGATTTCCAAGCATTGAAATTTTTAAAAAAGATTCGTGATAATGAAGAGTATGAATTATGTACGGGAGCTCTTCAGCGGGCTGAGGTGGTGTTTTTTATGAGAGAAGAAGAAAAACAGGATACGCTTCTTTTTTTATCCATGTTCAAAACAATTCCGGTTGATCAACAAATTGTAGATGTAGCTTCAGAATTGTATCGTACATGGAATCCTGGCTATGGGCTGGATATTAATGATACTTTTCTTGCTGCCACTGCTATGTTACAAGGGGGGGTCATTTATACAAAAAATAAAAAGCATTACCCTATGCCAGAAATTAAGGTATATAAAGCCTGGTGAGGAAAGGTTTTTATCTCTTTGAGGTTGTTGTGTCGATTTTATTTCAGGTTCACGGAGGAACGGTCTGTCACACTTCCATGAACTCAGGATGACAGAATGCATAACCTCCCGAAGGTTTGGATCCTTCACTCCGTTCAGGACAGGCTCTTCGGGAGGTTTTTATATCAACCACTCATCAAACCAACCATCAAACACGGCTAACCGCAGTCCTTGACTGCGGCTTTATCGTTACCCCTCACCGGCAGTCAGGGACTGCCTCTAACCGTTGTAACAACTCCAGGGTGACAGAACAGTTGTTCTGAGATCAAAGTTTATGGATTTAAG
>JAWODZ010000197.1:0-7429 GCA_046483025.1 bacterium | reverse complement strand
ATTAAACCAGAAGATGAGCCCATCTGGATGGAAATGCTTGCCTCCTGTTCCAAAGAATCTATTTATGCCCGCTTTCAGTCACTGTACACTGGCTGGAAGTATCATAAAGAGGCAATTCGTTACTGTTATATTGATTATGACCGGGAAATTGCTATTGTTGCTGAGCTGAAGGATAATGATAAACGACGGCTGATTGGAGTGGGAAGATTGATTGCTGATCCGGATGTACTGACAGCTGAATATGCCGTACTAATTGCTGATCCCTGGCAGAATCAGGGTCTGGGAAAAATTCTCACTGATTACTGTCTGGAAATATCCAGAGACTGGGGAATCAAGGAGGTGGTGGCCCAGACCAGCACTACCAATCACCGCATGGTGGATATTTTCCGGCAATTGGATTTTGAAGTCACTATTGATCATACTAATTCAGAGGTGTATGTGAAAAAAATTCTCTAATGAGAAGTAAAGGACGATTATATCTGAAATAAAGTATTTTAAAAGACCTTATTTTTCCGGCTTTACATCTTTCAATAAAATAATAAAATATGGTATTCTTATTAAAGGAATAGGTCATATCCAGAAGCTTTCCCTCAAATTTATAGCTTTTCTGACAAGCCATAAACGAAAGAGTTATAAAATTAAAATAAGCTTAACCAAAAAAAATTATTCCATTCATCTGTTGCAAAATAACTAAATTCTTAGTATAATCAATCGTGCCAAAAGAGATTAAACTCCGGGGAGTAAGGGTTCATAATCTGAAAAATCTGGATATCGATATTCCCCGGGGTAAATTGGCAATAATAACCGGTCCTTCCGGGTCCGGTAAATCCAGTCTTGCTTTTGACACCATCTTTGCTGAGGGCCAGAGACGCTATGTAGAATCACTTTCTTCCTATGCCCGTCAGTTTCTGGAAAGAATGCAAAGACCGGATCTGGACGAAATAAAAGGGATTTCTCCGGCAGTGGCCATTGAACAGCGCAACACCATACGCACTTATCGTTCAACTGTGGGAACTGCCACTGAAGTACTGGACTATCTCCGGCTTCTCTATGCCCGGATCGGTACTACTGTATGCCCCAACTGCGATATTCCTGTCACCAGAAATAAATCCTCGGATGTAATAAAAAAAATACAGAAACTGTCACAGGATCAATATGTGATTATTGGATTTCCGCTTCAGCATAAACCGTCTGAAAAGGAACTCAATACCCTGATCTCCAAAGGATTTGTCAGATTAATTGTGAACAGAGAAACCATTCGTACTGAAAAGCTCAATATCAAAAAACTAAAAAATTATCCGGCCGTAGCGGTAGACCGGATTAAAAATATTCCTGAAAACCACGAACGAATTGCTGATGCAGTAGAAACTGCATTTGATCAGGGAAAAGGCAGAATGGTTGTATTAACAGAAAATGAACATGTACTCACCTTTTCCCGCCACTTCCAATGTGACCGCTGCGGAAAAACATTCATTGCTCCTCAACCCAGATTATTTTCATTTAATAATCCCTTTGGCGCCTGTCCTGAATGCAGAGGATTCGGAGATATCATTGACATCGATCTGGATAAAGTTATCCCGGACAAAACTAAAACCCTCCGACAGGGTGCGGTTGCTCCCTGGAATACCCCTACTCACAGCCATATACGAAAACGTCTGGAAAACATTGCAGCAACATATAAAATACCTCTTGATATACCCTATAAGGACCTGAAAGATAAACACAAAGAAATTATAAAAAACGGAAAAGGCAGATTCCCGGGAATATACCGTTTCTTTAACTATCTTAAGAAAAAAAAGTATAAAATCGGCGTCCGGGTATTTTTATCCCGTTACCGGGGATACTACACTTGTCCGGAATGTCACGGCACCAGACTCAGACCGGAAGCTCTGTATGTTTATATTGATAATAAAAATATTGGCGATATAACCAGTATGACCATAGAAGAAGCATACCGGTTCATAAAAAATCTAAGCTTAAATGATTATCAGAAACAGGTAGCTCATCAGGTATACAGAGAACTGTTAACCCGGCTCACCTATTTATATGAAGTGGGACTGGGTTATATTTCTCTGAACCGGCGCTCTGCCACTCTTTCCGGTGGTGAAGCTCAGAGAATAAATCTTGCTACTGCCCTGGGATCGGACCTGACGGAAAGCATCTACATTCTGGATGAGCCTACTATTGGTCTGCATCCCCGGGATAATGAAAAACTGATAAATATTCTGAAAAACTTGAGAGATCTGGGCAACACTGTGATTGTGGTTGAGCATGACCCCAAAATGATCAGATCAGGAGATCAGATTATTGAATTAGGACCAGGAGCGGGTGAAAACGGAGGTGAAATAGTATTTCAGGGGAATATTGATAATCTTCTTAAAAACAATTCCCTGACCGCACAGTATTTAGCTCATAAGAAAACCATACCTGTTCCCAAAAATAAACGGGAAATGAATGGAAAATCAATCACTGTCAAAGATGCCGCAGAGCACAATCTGAAACATATTGATGTAACTATTCCTCTCAATTGTATGGTATCCATTACCGGAGTATCCGGTTCCGGTAAAAGTACGCTCCTGAAAAACATCCTTTTTCCGGCTTTAAAAAAAGCAAAAAGAAAGAGTTTTAATTCTCAGGGACAATATGAAGCCCTGCAGGGAGCAGAACAGATCGACGATGTTATTCTGGTGGACCAATCGCCAATTGGAAAAACACCCCGTTCCAATCCGGTTACCTATATCAAAGCTTTTGACGGCATACGAAAATTATTTGCTTCTGCCCGGGAATCCCGTATCAGAGGATATACCCCCGGAACATTTTCTTTCAATGTAACCCGGGGCAGATGTGACAAATGTGAAGGCAAGGGTGAAATTGATATTGATATGGTTTTTTTATCCGATGTTACCCTTACCTGTGATAAGTGCAACGGAAAAAAATATAAGAAGGAAGTTCTTGAAATAAAGTACAAAGGTAAAACCATTGATGATGTTCTCAATTTCAGTGTTTCCGAGGCCATTGGTTTCTTTCAGGATACATCATCCATTACCCGAAAACTTCAGGTTCTGAACGATGTGGGACTGGGTTATCTCCGTTTGGGACAGGCTGCCCCTACTCTGTCCGGAGGCGAGGCCCAGCGGGTGAAACTGGCGTTACATCTCTCTCAGAAACCCGGGAAAAAACTCCTCTACCTGTTCGATGAACCTACCACCGGTTTGCATCTGCATGACATTTCCCAATTGCTCAGCTGTTTCAACCAGCTGATCGAATCCGGGCATTCAGTGGTCATCATTGAGCATCATCTAAATGTCATCAAAGCCGCTGACTGGATCATTGATCTGGGTCCGGAAGGAGGTGAACAGGGAGGTAATATTGTGGCTGCAGGAAGACCAGAGGACATTGTTAAGGTGCTGGATTCTTATACCGGGAAATTTTTGAGAACTGTAATTTGAGCTCTGCAGACGGGACTGTCCAAAAAATTCAATATGTTTAGAAATGTCATACTAATCGTAATGAAAGAATACTGTTTTTATGGGATTGTCAGTCTACGACAAGCTCAGACTGACAATTTAATGACTTTTTGGTCAGCATCTAATTGACACAGTGTAAATGAATTTTTCTGAAGGTTAATACTTTGATTATCATTATTGCATTTGTAAATAAAAATTTATAATTTAAATACTATTAAAGATTATATTTTTTTGTAATGATTGTTTTTAAAGGAAGAAAATAACCATGTCAAACCCAAAAAAAATTTATAAAGAAGCCTCAGAACTTGATCCTTTACAGCAAGCTAAATTAATTGATAAACTGATTTCCAACCTTGATAAACCAGATAAAGTAACTGATGAATTGTGGGCTAAAGAAGTAGAAAATCGAATAGATGCTTATGAACAAGGAAAAATCAAATCTGTTTCTTTAAAAGAAGTTCTTGCTAAATATAATTGAAACTACCATGAAAATTCAATTCTTAAAAGTTGCCCAGATCGAATTGGATGAGGCTGTCCAGTATTATAATTATGAGTCATCTAATTTAGGTGAAGACTTTTTAAAGGAAGTGCTTAATACTCTTGATAGAATTGGAAAATTTCCAAAGGCATGGCATCCTTACACCAAGCGAACCAGATGATGCAGATTAAGACGTTTTCCTTATGGAATTATTTATCAGTTAAAGAAAGACAAGATTCTAATCATTGCAATAGCAAACCTTCATAGAAAACCAGATTATTGGAAAGATAGAATATAATCATCGGTTTTAATACAATACCAGAGGATATCCATGCAGTATCAAAACAAAAATATGATCTTTGTATTTATATTAAGCATAATCATGTATCTTCCTCTTTCCCTATATGCTCAAGAAGACATTCATACAATTCTTGAGCGTTACCGAAAAGAAATGAAAATAAAACTCTCAGAGCGCTACCAATACAAATTCCAGGAACATCACCTTGATGAAACAAGACAAAGGTATGAGAAAAGAGATTCCCTGAGAAGAGCAGAAGAAATGAAGAGAATGGAAAACAGGCGGATGAAGATGTTAGATGAGCTGAGAAAAAAACATCGCTCAAGAACAACATCCAAACCTGCCAGGATTACTGCAGTCGACCCACAGGACTCCCTGGCTCTGGTTGCCCTTTATAACAGCACTGATTGGTGATAATTGGGATAACAATACTAACTGGCTGACCGGCCCGGTGAGCAGCTGGTATGGGATTACAGCTAAAGATGGCAGAATTCAAAAAATTATTTTATTTGCAAATAGTTTAAATGGAGTGATTCCACCAGAACTGGGGAATCTTTCAAAATTGAAAGTATTGATACTTTGTTCAAATTGTCTTT
This sequence comes from bacterium, assembly GCA_046483025.1. Lineage (GTDB taxonomy): Bacteria > Zhuqueibacterota > QNDG01 > QNDG01 > CAYUAG01 > CAYUAG01. Next base: position 2,590 of record JAWODZ010000197.1, on the reverse strand, counting down.
CCGGTTCCATTCCTGCTGAATTGGGAAATATATCAAATCTTACCTTTCTCGGTCTTAGCAGAAACCAGTTATCCGGATCTATACCTGCAGAACTCGGTGAGTTATCCTATTTAGACCTGCTTTATCTTGCCTGCAACAAGCTGACCGGACCAATCCCTTCATCACTGGCTGATTTATACTGGCTTTCTCACAGCAATCTTCATTGGAACGGTCTGTATACTGATGATAATGACCTTCGCACCTTTCTGAATGAGAGAACCACAGAAAACTGGGAATCCACCCAGACTATCGCTCCTGAAAATATCTACTGCCGCACTGTAACCGATACCTCTCTATTATTGTTATTCCCTACCCGATTCCAAAGCATAAATAACCCCATTATCAGAAGCAGCATACACCACATCCTGGTGTGCACAGATAGCAGAAATATCATTGTCAGTCTGGAATTTCCATACTCTTTTACCATTTAGAGCATTTAACGCATAGATATAATCATCCTGAGAATCAACATACAGTATACCTTGCTCAATAACTGGAGTTGTATTGTATATACCTTTTTTATGGAATTTCCATTTAAGCATTCCATCCATTGCATTAAATGCATAAACAGAAGAATCTTTTGAACTTAAAAATAAAAGTTGATTCCACATAATTGGTTCCTCAAAATCTCCTTTAATAGTATATTTCCATTGTATATTCCCGGTCTTTGCATCCAAGGCATAGAGGATATTATGTTGAGATTTTACATATATTAAAGAATCGAATTTTACAGGTTTTGCTGGAATAAAAGTTGATATGTATTCTCCCGGAATATCAAATTTCCACAGTACGCTTCTGTCTCTACTATTAACAGCATAAATATGCTGACTTGAATCTCCCAGGTAAAGTATATCTTCAAATATTATGGGAGCGCTGACATCACCAAATCCGGAAAATTTCCACAATACAGTTCCATTCAATGTATCTATTGCATAAATTTTTCCACCGCCATTTACAAATAATACATTATCCTTAAACATAAAAGATTCTTTGGAGGTTATAGAAATGTTATCCGACCATTGCAAATCACCATTAGGTATATCTAAAGCATAAAGAAAATCACCATCAAAAGAACTGGATCCCCGGGATCTTACATACACAGTATTCCCATAAACTTTGGGTTGTAATCTTGCTTCTTTAATATCCGCCCACCATTTTATTTTACCATTATCAGCCTTCAAAGCATATAACTTACCGGAACCCATGGATCCGGTACAAACTAAAATTAAACTGTCTTTTACCACAGGAGGGTGTATTACATCCTTTGCTGTCCTTTTTACCCATTTTATCTTTCCATCCTCTGCATCTATCGCATATACTTTATGGTTGGATGAACCTACATAAAGAGTATGATGTTTTGAATTATAGGTCATTTTCGGATCAGGTTCTGTGTTTACCTGCCAGAGTTTTTCCGGCGGTAAACGATAAATTTTATTAAGTAAAGAAAAAGTTTTGGCATAGAGATCAGATTTTGCAAAAGCGGAGAAAAAAGGAGCATCCCTGGCATTGTCATGGCTCCAATAAATTGTAGAACTGGGCTGCTCTTCTCCTTTAAACTCAAATTCACCGAATATCTCCCCATTTCTTAGAAAATTTCCTGTACCTGAAACTTTTGCACCGGCATTATGTCTTCCGCTTATGCCCCCTGAATAGGATCCGGATAATGAGGTTCCTTTCAATTGAATCTGAAAAACTATATCGGCAGATTTTGCAGCACTGTCCTGAAGAGCAAGTCCAAAATACTCAAATATTTCAGACATTCTCGCTGGTATATGCCAGCTTTTTCCTGAAAATTCATATCCCTTGGGAAATCCACCCTTAACCTCAAGCTTTACTGTTTTAATTTCTTTTAAAATTGAATCTATAGTTTTAGTGATTTCTTTTGTATGTTTTGATTCCAGATAGTTATCCAAAAAAGTCAGATAAGCAGACAAAGTATTTTTTTTCTTTGCCTTCTGAAATGCCAGCTTATCCAGTCTCTTTCTGGCTTCTTCAGCGTATTTACTGTCCGGATATTTTTCCAAAAATTTTTCATAACTATCAATCTGATTTTGCTTACAAGTTTTTTTCCAATTTATATGAGCACATTGGATAAAAAGAAAAATGGAAAAAAGTGAAAAAAAGAAAATAGTTTTTTTAGATAAGCACATATAAAACACCTCCTATTCAATAAAATAACAGATGAGCATTGTCCAAAAAATCCAGCAATAATAAAACCACAAAGGATTCAGAAAACTACAAAAAAATCATAAAAAAAATATAAACAAAATATTATCCTCTGTGGTCTTATTTCTTACTCTGTATACCCTGTGGTTCCTTTTTTTAAATAATTCACTATTATAAAGTATTCTTTTATTCCAGCACCCCCAGCTCTTCCAAAAGCTCTTCTGCCTGAGCATATTTTTCCAGAATCCACAGAACATAACGGATATCCACTCCTATGGACCGGCTGTAGGAAGCATTCCAGGCAAAATCATTAATAGTTGCTTCATAAGCCCGGTCAAAGTTAATTCCGATAAGTTTTCCATCTGCATCAAATATAGGACTGCCG
>JAWODZ010000015.1:0-4225 GCA_046483025.1 bacterium | reverse complement strand
CATGGTTAATAGTCTGAATCGCAGATAGTCACAGATGCCTCAGATGACACAGATGAACAATGTGTTCGGAAAGTATTATCTGTGTCATCCTTTCATCTGTGTTATCTGTGATTCTGACTATTTTTATCAAGCCCCAGTTTCACACAGAACAAACATAGAAAAATAGAAAACAAATCCGTGAGAATCCGTGTTCATCCGTGGTTAAAAAAATGGATTATTGTATATTGTTCATTGTTTGATATTTATACTTTGATTATTGTAATTTATTTATAATTTATTTGTAATTTTGGATTTGAGTATTGTATTTTACTATCCGCAGAAGCAACAGCTCAAGCAGATATCCTTAAAGTGTCATGCACGTTTCTGAACTACTATTCTCTTTCATAAAAATATTCCACCCATGCATTATTTACTTGACTTTTATGTAAAATGTATTATTATTGTCTGGTTAAATTTATTTTATCAACCCTTGGAAAAAATTGTCTTTTGATTGAATAATAGGAGGAAAAATCCATGAACAATGAAAAGATCAAAAGTCAAAACAGGAAAGCTAATAAACCGACCTATACACAGGTTTTAGGTCCGGTGGAAAACCTCGAGAGTTATGTCAAATCAGACTGGTGGAAAGAAATTTTTAATGCTAACTATTTAAGAACAGACGGAGATGTAGTTGAAGATGTATCCATTACCCAACAGGAAGTAGATCTGTTTATTGATATTTTAAATCTTGACCAGGATAATACTATTTTAGATCTTTGCTGCGGCCAGGGCAGACATGCCCTGGAACTGGCCAGACGGGGATATTCAAATGTATCCGGGCTTGACAGATCACATTATCTTATTAACCGGGCAAAATCTATAAATAAAAAAGAAGGACTGAATGTCAGCTTCAGAGAAGGTGATGCCAGAAAATTACCTTTTGCTGCCGATACATTTGATTGTATAATCCTGGCTGGTAACAGTTTTGGTTATTTTGAATCTGTAAATGATGACCAACGGGTATTGGAAGAAGTAAAACGCGTACTCTGTCCTTTTGGAAAGGTATTAATTGATTTGACCGACGGCAATTACATGAGCAGAAACTTCCAGCCCAGAAGCTGGGAATGGATAGACAAAAATTATTTTGTCTGCAGAGAACGTTCTCTGTCAGAAGACCAAAAAAGACTGATCTCCAGAGAAGTAATAAGCCATGTTAAGAAGGGAGTAATAGCTGATCAATTTTATGCAGAAAGATTATATACAAAAGAAAGTATCAAAAATTTATTTGATACCGTTGGTTTCAGCGACATTCAGTTTCATCAGGAATTAAAACCAGACTCTCAGAGAAATCAGGATCTTGGCATGATGGCCCAGCGGATATTAGTAAGTTCTTGTATTAAAAAAGAGTGGACAGTAAAAAGAAAAACCAAGCAAACTACCAAAACCGTTGTTGTGCTTCTGGGAGATCCGAATATATCAGATATAACCAAACCCAATGCAGTATTTGATGAAGATGATTTTTATACCATCAGTGAATTAAAAAAAGCTCTTTCAAATTTAGAAGAATATGATTTTATCTATCTGAATTCTCACAATACTTTTATATATGATCTACAAAACAAAAAAAATAAAATTGATTTTGTCTTTAACTTATGTGATGAAGGATTGAATAATGATCCTGTCCAGGAACTCCATGTTCCCAGTTTACTTGAAATTTTTAACATCCCCTATTCCGGAGGGAGTCCGCAGTGTCTTGCCTATTGTTACGATAAATCTTTAGTGAGAGGAATAGCAAAGGAAATGGATATTCCGGTACCAAAAGCGTTTATTATTGAGCCAGAAGATGTTACCTATATTGAACTGCAGATTGCTTTTCCGGTCATCGTAAAACCCAATTTTGGAGATTCAAGTTTCGGTATAACCAAAAAGAGTATCTGCAATAAAGTGGAAGAATTGGAAAATGCCATCTCATTTGTAAGAGAAAAATTTGGATATAATAAACCTATTATTGCAGAACAGTTTCTGACCGGAAAAGATATAAGCGTAGGAATTATTGGAAATCCGCCGGAATCATATCTGGTTCTTCCCGTTATCGAAGAAGATTATTCCGTTCTTCCACCTGAACTTCCTAAAATCTGCGGATATGAAGCGAAATGGAATCCAGATTCTCCCTACTGGAAAATTAAATCCATCCCTGCTGATTTACCAGAGGAAACCAATCGCTTCCTGTCAGCCAGCTGTCTTAAGCTTTTTGACCGTCTGGGCTGCCGGGATTATGCCAGATTTGACTGGCGTCTGGATGAAAATGGGACTCCCAGATTACTGGAAGTGAATCCAAATCCGGGATGGTGCTGGGACGGTCATTTGGCCAAAATGGCAAAACTTGCAGATATATCGTATCCGCAGATGTTGTACAAAATTCTGCAGGCTGCTGAAGAAAGGATACAGAACAGCAGACAGAACTGAGAAACCGCTTCCGTAAATAATCGTACGAGTGATGTAAAAATAGTAAATTAATTGAGGTTGCGCATCTACGCAGAGTGTAAGTGGGAGGGGAAAAATGAGAATACACTTTGCCGCAGGGGCAGAGCCCCTGCGGAACTTAAAACAAGTATTGCAAAAACAGTTAATTAGACTGCGGGGCTGCCCAAAAAATAAGAAAAACCATTAAACGCAAAGGTCGCAAAGGAAAACGAAAAGTTTTTAACTAACTAATAATCAAATGTTTACTACTTTGCGAACTTTGCAATATCTTTGCTTACTCTGCGTTGAATTTTTGTTTTTAGTTAAACCCGAACATAAGAAACTGCGCACCTACGCAGAGGTGTGAGAAAAAACTTAAGAGGCACAGTGTATATAGTCCGGATAATCCTGTCTCCCATCTATCATTTACTAATAAATTTCCACCCGTTAACACATACATGCATTAACCCATATACCCTATACCTAATAACTAATACACTGTCATTACGGATCTGTCAGTCTTCGATGAACTTAGTCTGACAGACCAGGTAATTAGCACAGTCTTTAGAGCAACTTCTTAAATCAAAAATCGTAAATCGTTGATCTTAAATCCATTACTTTTGATCTCCAATCAAGGATTAACGATTAACGATTTTGCTTTTTTTTCAATTATATTTTATCTTGTTATCTTGAAATAACACGATATTGAAAACAGGAGATATTTATGAAAAAAAGGACAACACTCTGGACAATTGCATTACTGATCACTTTTACCTCTGCCTACTTTCAGAGAAAAACCGGACCCACCTACCCCATTTCCAAAGAGATAATAGTTATGGGAAATAAGGTTAGTTTTACTCTCCCCAGATCCTGGACTACCGGAGAGAACTGTCCTGTACGGATTGAAGTATCAGACCATGCACTGCAAGGACAGATAAAATACAAACGTTACAAATCCTATGACGACTGGAAAACCATACCCATGCAGAAAGACAACAGTGTCCTGACTGCTTTTTTGCCCTCCCAGCCTCCGGCAGGAAAGATTGCCTATTATGTGTTATTGAAAAACGGAAAAACTGAATCTCTGACTGATGATGAACCTGTTATAATCCGTTTCAAAGGTGCAGTTCCTGCCTGGATATTGATTCCTCATATTATTTTTATGTTCCTTGCCATGCTGTTTTCCACCAGATCAGGAATCGAAGTATTAGCTAAAAGAAAAAATTATATTACGTATACAAAAATTACCATATTTTTCCTCTTTATCGGCGGTTTTGTTCTTGGACCGCTAATGCAAAAATATGCTTTTGGAAGTCTATGGACGGGTATACCCTTTGGCACAGATCTGACTGACAATAAAACCCTAATATCTATGATTTTCTGGCTTTTTGCCTGGTTTAAAAACCGTAAATCTGCAGATAAACCCTCCTGGGTTCTGGCTGCTTCAATTGTTACGCTGATTGTATACTTGATCCCCCACAGTCTCCTCGGATCGGAGATAGATTACAGAAATACTTGAAAAGATAAAGGATAAAAGCTTTTCCTGAGCTTGTCGAAGGGACAAAACGAAACTAAAACTTTAGAACGTGAGAGTTTGAAAACTTTAGCACTCCAAAATGAGTGTTCAGAACCCAAGGTTAGTGGTCAGAGGTCAGCAGTCATTCTGATTACTCACTTTTGAATTCTAAAGCTCTAACGTTCTCACGTTCTAAAGCACGGATTACCCAAACCCGCTTGACCGCAAGGAGGGAAAGGACGGCTACGGCATCTGGTTCCACGGGAC
>JAWODZ010000239.1:0-9311 GCA_046483025.1 bacterium | reverse complement strand
GGTCTTTTTTGGTTTCTTCCTTAGATTTCTTTTTTGAGGGTTTTTTTGTAGTTTTTGTTTTTTTATCCTTTAAAGCTTCTTCTGGGGTTTTATCTGCAATCTCAGCTAAAGTAGCTTTACTGTCTTCACTTTTCTTCATATAATCTTGAATTTTTTTCTCATCGTCTTTCGATTCTTTCAGCTTTTGTTGATCCTCTAATTTTTTCTTGGATAATATGACCCTCTTGTTATTTTTTTCAAATTCAATTACTAGTAAATCAATTTTATCTCCGGCTTTATGTGATTTTTTAACTTTTCCGATACTGGTTTCCTGCATCTGGGAGATGGGAACAAAACCTTCTAATTTATAAGGAAGTTCAACAATTAACCCCTTTTCAATAAAGCGTAAGATTTTACCTGTAACTTTAGAATTAATTTTATATGTATTTTCGAATTTTTTCCATGGGTCTTCGGATAATTGTTTATACCCCAGAGAAATTCTACGTTCTGATTTATTTATTTCCAGAATAACAACTTCAACATCTTCTCCTTTTTTCAATACTTCACTCGGATGTCTCACTTTTTTAGTCCAGGAGAGATCAGATATATGAATCAATCCATCTATGCCTTCTTCCAGTTCAACAAAAACACCGAAGTTTGTCATATTCATGATATGACCTTTGTGCTTGGAGCCGATAGGATATTTTTTTTCAATATCTTCCCAGGGATCCGGAGTGAGTTGTTTCAGTCCCAGTGAAATTCTTTTCTTTTCTTTTTCGATACTCAATATTTTTACTTTTACAACTTCACCTAGATTTACTATCTTGGCAGGATGAGTATTGTAACGATTCCAGGTCATCTCCGAGATATGGATAAGTCCCTCCACTCCTTTTTCCAGTTCAACAAAGGCACCATAGTCGGCAATTGAAACAATTTTACCTTCTACTGTTGAATCTATGGGGTATTTTTCTTCAATACCTTCCCAGGGATGTGACTGTAATTGTTTCAGGCCCAGAGAAATCCGATCTTTGGCATCATTGTAGTCTAAAATCATTACTTCAATTTCATCATCCAGACTGACAACTTCAGAGGGATGATTAATTCTACCCCAGGAAAGATCATTAATATGAAGAAGTCCGTCAACTCCTCCCAGGTCAATAAAAACACCGAAATCAGTTATGTTTTTTACAGTTCCCTTATAGACATCGCCCCGTTGTATGTTTTGAACTATTTGCTCCCGTTGTTCAGCTCTGCTTTCTTCCAGAATAACTCTCCGTGATACAACAATATTTCTTCTTAATCGATTAATTTTTACAATTTTAAAATCGAATTCTTTACCAATTAAAGAATCAAAATCACGGATCGGTTTAACATCAATTTGTGAACCAGGTAAAAAGGCCTCAACGCCCTGTAAATCAATGACAATGCCACCTTTAATTCTGCGTTTACATACTCCCTTTATGGTCTCACCACTTTTATAATATTTAACTATCTCTTCCCATTTTCGGACAAAGTTTGCTTTTTTCCTGGATAATACAAGTTGCCCTTCAGAATCTTCAAGAGATTCGATAAATACTTCAATCTCATCTGATACATTTATTTTTGAAACATCATCAAATTCTTCTACAGGTATAGCACCCTCGGATTTAAAACCGATATCAACGAGCACATAATTTTTTGTTATTGCCTGAACTCTTCCTGTCACTATTTCATCGACTTTAATATCAGATAAAGTTTGTTCATAAAGATCAACAAATTTATTATACTCTTCTTCAGAGTATTCCTGTTCCGGAGGAAAAGAATTTTTTGGAGTTGAAACGGTTGATTCTTCTTTGTTGATATCAGTATATTCTTTAGTCGTATCACCTCCTTTGTTGTTTTTTGTCGGATCTTCGGATCCGCTAAGGTTGTTATTTAAGTTTTTTTCCACATCCACCATAGAAATGTACCTCCTTTATTTTTTCCCTTAAAGGGATTAATCTGTAAAATTTTTTTCTATATAACTTTTAACTTCATTTAATTGCCACCGCGGTGTTGATGCTCCTCCTGTTATTCCAATAGTATCGTTATTGTTTAACCATTTTTTATTGATATCATCAGGTTTCTCAATTTTATAGGAACGCTTGTTGTATTTCAGTGCGTACTCATACAACATTTTACAATTAGAAGACTGTTTTCCCCCCACAAGTATAACAACATCCATCTTAGAAGCAAGTTTTTTTATCTGTTTTTTTCTTTTATGAAGAAATCGGCAAGTAGTATCAATAACTTTAAACTCTTTGAATCTGGATAAAAGTTTTTTTCTGACTTTAGAAAAGAAATCAGGGTCAATGGTAGTTTGAGCAATTATCAATGATCTGTTATCAAAATCATGTTTATCAATTTCTCCTAAGGTTGATATAGCCATACCATTTCCATTGGTGCTTGCCAGTAAAGCATTAACTTCCTGATGTTTTTTATTTCCTACTATGACAATTTTCCAGCCTTCCTGAATATGTTTTGTAATCAATTCGTGAGAATGTTGAACAATAGGACATGTTGCATCTACAATATTAAATTTTTTCTCTTTAGCCTTCTGTACTACTTCTTCCAGCTCCCCGTGACTTCGAATTAAAAAATATTCATCGGAATATTTTTTTTCAGAATTATCTAACAGTTTTTTCCATGTTATTATTTTGAGGCCATTTTCCTTTAATCTGTCAATTTCTCGTTGATTATGTATAAGCTGGCCCATTAAATAAACAATTTTATTTCTAAACAATAATTCTTCTGTTTTTGAAATTGCATTAGTAACACCGGGACAGGGTCGTGCTTTCGATTCAATAATGATTTTCATGTAACCTCTTTGATTTTATCAATTATAAAATTCACCTGTTGATCAATACTTAAATTAGTAGTATCCAGTTCTATGCTATCTTTTGCTTTTTTAAGTGGGCTGTAGGCTCGGGTAGAATCCCGTTGATCCCTTTCTCGGATATTTTTTATTAATTCTTCTTTAGATATTCTTAAACCCATTTTTTTTATATCTTTTAATCTTCTCTCTGTTCTTGTTTGTAAAGACGCAATTAAGAAAATTTTTAAATCAGCATGGGGAAATACCACAGTACCCATATCTCGGCCTTCGGCTACAATGTTACCTTTCCGCCCAATTTCTCTTTGTAAAGCTACCAGCACTTTTCGTACCTGGGGGACTTCACAAACAGGACCGACTGCTCTGTCAATTTCAGGAGTTCTAATGTTATCACTAACATCTTTTTTGTCAAGAAATATTTTTAGACCCTTTTTTGTTTGTTTTAGGCTGACCCGGGTTTTATCTGCCATTTTTGCCACAGAGGATGTATCAGTTAATACAATGTTTTCTTTTAGCATTTTTACTGCCATAGCTCTATACATGGCTCCGGTATCAAGGTATAGCCAATGCATTTTATTGGCAACTTTTCGGGCAGTTGTACTTTTACCTGATGCGGCTGGACCGTCAATTGTAAGGATGAAGTTCCCATTGTCTTTCATCGTGTTAATCCCGTTTTTTCATAGAGCATCTTAACTTCCTCTGTTTTTAAATCTCTCCATTCCCCTTCCTTTAAACCCTCTGTTGTTAAACCTCCAAAAACAGTTCTGGTAAGTTTTATGACCGGGTGATTGATTTTTTTCATCATTCGTTTTATTTGTCGTTTTTTGCCTTGATGAATAATAATTTCCAATGAACTTTTTTCAGAATCTTTTTTAATGATTTGTGCTTCTCCACTAACAATTTCCCTGTTTCCTATTTCAATTCCTGTTTTTAATTTTCTTATGTCATTAACTGTAATATTCCCCAGAACAATAATTTCATAAACCTTGTCGATTTCAAATTTTGGATGAGAGAGTCTATAAGTTAAATCACCATCATTTGTTAAAAGAAGCACTCCTGTTGTATCATAGTCCAATCTTCCCACCGGAAAAATTCGTTCTTTAACATTAACACAATCGACAACCAGCTTACGGTTTCTTTTATCTGTAAAAGAAGTGATGGTGTTTACCGGTTTATTGAGTACTATGTACCGATATTGTTGAGGAATTTTCAGTACTTTATGATCCAGTCTTATTATGTCTTTTTGTGGATTCACCGTAACTCCCAGTTCATCAACAGTTTCTCCATTGACGGTTATTTTACCTTGTTTAATGGGAATATTCGCTTTTCTTCTTGAAGTTATTCCACACAATGCTATATATTTATTTAACTGCATCTTCTTTATCAGTTGTTTGGTTATTTGAGTTTTTGTCATCTATTATTATATTTCCATCCTGGTCAATACTTGCTGATTCAAAGACTGTCTTGTTATCATCAGGAAACTTATCTTTTTCTTCCAACAGTTCTTCAATTTCTCTGGGTTTTGGTAACTCATCAATAGAATTGATCCCAAAATATCGTAAAAATTCTTTAGTTGTTTTGTAGAGCAATGGCCTTCCCGGACCTTCTGCTCGTCCGGATATGGTAATAAGTTTTCTCTCTAAAAGAGTTTTTAATACACCACTTGAACTTACTCCTCTGATAGATGAAATATCTGTGTTAGAAATAGGTTGTTTAAAGGCTATAATGGAAAGTGTTTCCAGGGCTGCTTGTGAAAGTCTTGAGGCACTTCGTCTTTTAAACAGTTCTTTTACCCATTGAGCATAACTTTCATGGGTTACCATTTCATATCCCCCAGCAACCTGAACAATTTTCAGGGAGCGATTTGTTTGACTATATTCATGATTTAACTGTTCTATTGCTTGTTTGATTTGTCTCGGGGAAGCCTCGTCAACAATTGATTTAATTTGGGTGATTGATAGTGGTTCATCTGAGGCAAATATCAGTGCTTCTGTAATTTTTTTTAGTTTATCTATTTCCAATAAATCCTATTATTTATTTTTTAATAATCCATAATTCGCCGAAAGATTCCGCCTGTTGAACAATAATTTGCCGATTTTTGATTAATTCAAGAATGGCAATAAAGGTAACAATAATGACCAGTCTTTCTTGAATATTTTCCATAATATCTGAGAATGGTAACCGTTTTTTTGCTTGTAATTCTTTATTCAGATAATCAATCTGTTCTTCTACAGTAACATTAATGCTATGTACTTCGTGAGTTGTAACTTTGGGGATATTATCAAGAGCAGTTTTAAATGCCTTGAAAAGCTCGAAAAGAGATATATCTTTTAACAATTCTTCATTTGAAACTTCTTGGACTTGTAGATAGCTTTTTGTCCACTTAAAATTAATATGGGGATATAATCTCCGCTGTCGTTCTTCGATAGAGGTTAAGGATTCAGCAACTTCTTTAAAGCGTTTATAATCTAAAAGTTTTCTGACCAGTTCTGCTCTTGGATCTTCTTCATCTTCTTCGAGGACATTATCTTCTTTAGGTAACAACATTCTTACTTTGATTTGAATTAAGGTGGCAGCCATAAGAATAAATTCTCCGGCAATTTCTAAATCCAATTCTTTCATTAATTCTATAGTTTGAAGATACTGTTCGGTAATTTTAGCAATAGGGATATCATAAATGTTTACTTCTTCTCTTTTAATCAGATAGAGAAGTAAATCCAGGGGGCCTTCAAAAAAAGGGAGTTGAATGCTATAATTATCTTTTTTTTGTATTGCATTAATGGTCATTGCATTATCCAATTTTCATGGCTTTGTGAACCATTTCCATAGTTTTTTTTGCTTCTTGTTCAGCCTGCTGATTTCCTTTTGCTATTATATTTTCCACTTTTTTTCGGTTTGATTCATAATAGGCTCTTTTTTCTCTTATGGGTTTTAATTTTTTTTCAATTTTTGCAGCAATATTTTTTTTATGATCAACACAACCCAATTTTCCGGCTTTACAATCTTTTTTGATTTGGTCGATATTTTCGGGAAAGAATATTTTATGATAGGCATACACTACGCAACCCTCAGGATTTCCGGGATCAGATAGTTTAATTTTTTTTGGATCAGTATAAGCAGTCATGATTTTTGTCTGAATAATCTCTGGTGTGTCTGAAAGATAAATTGTATTATCTAGAGATTTACTCATTTTTTTATTATCCAGTCCGGGAAGCCGGGGTGATTTGGTTAAAAGTGGTTCAGGTTCAGGAAATACTTGCCCATACAAGGTATTAAATTTTCTGGCGATTTCTCGGGTAATTTCCACATGGGGGATTTGATCTTCACCAACTGGTACTTTATGAGCTCGATAGATTAATATATCTGCTGCCTGCAGAATGGGGTACCCAAGATGACCGTAGGACATATTGCTGTCAATACCCAGATTCTGTGCCTGTTCTTTTACGGTTGGATTCCTCTGCAGCCTTGGCACTGTGATCAGCATGGAAAATAACAAATGAAGTTCTGCATGCTCTTTTATGTTGGATTGAATGAAAAATGTACTTTTTTCAGGATCTAATCCGGCGCTCAGCCAATCGATAACAATTTCAATACTGCTGTTTTTTATTTGAGCAGTATGATTTAAATCTGTGGTAAGCATATGCCAGTCAGCAACAAAATGAAAACTATCATATTCATCTTGTAATTTGATCCAATTTTCAAGTGCTCCCACATAATTGCCTAAATGAAGTTTACCCGTTGGTCGCATTCCACTCAATATTCGTTTTTTCATTTTTTTCCTTAATTAATCGGACATAAATAAATAGGGTTTCCAACGTTCATCAGGTACTCCAATGAAATGCTGAATAAAAAATAAATACCCTGGTTTTTTTGGTTTTCTAAGTAAAGGCATATTTGCCTGTTCCGGAGTTCTATTGCCTTTTTTCCCATTACATTCCATACAGGCACATACTAAATTTTCCCAGGTATCTTTACCACCTTTGTCTTTTGGTATTACGTGATCAATAGTAACTGATCCTCCTACAGATCCACAATACTGACAGATATGTTTATCCCGCTTAATAATATTTTTTCTGGAGAGAAGGATCCTCTTACGTTGAACCTTGATAAATTTGGATAATCTGACAATACTCGGTAAAGGTATTGACATGCTAATAGATCTAACAAGGTGGTGATTTTTTTCTATCATTTCAGCTTTTTCCAGATAAACCAGTATTATTGCTCTGCGAGCAGTGCATACGTATATAGGTTCATAGTTTTGGTTTAGAACAAGTACCCTGGAGTTCAACATCTTGAACCTCTCTCAAATTATTTATTCGTAAAAGTTAAGATAAAATAAAAAAATAATCAAGTAATTTATGATTTTTTTTACAATAATTAAAATAATTCTTCTTCTTGACAAAGTTTGTAATATCAATTATATTCTAACACATCTTACATAATCATCTTTTCTGGGGAATACAAATGAATGAGAATGATTTAATAAACAAAATTTTGAACTTAAAGAATCAAAAACAAGCTTTGATTCTTGCCCACAATTATCAAATCGATGAAATTCAGAAGATTGCGGATATTTTAGGTGATTCTCTGGGGCTGGCTCGTCAGGCTGCCAAGATAAAAAGTTCATTGATTGTATTCTGTGGTGTCCGGTTTATGGCTGAAGCAGCTAAAATTATTTCTCCTGAAAAAACAGTTCTCCTCCCCAGGAAGGATGCACTTTGTGATATGGCTAAGATGATTGATGCTAAAGGTTTACGTAAATTAAAGAAGGTCCATCCTGATGCTGAGGTCGTAACCTATGTAAATTCCCCCTCAGAAGTTAAGGCAGAATCTGATGTTTGTTGCACTTCTGCAAATGCTGTGAAAGTTATTAAAAGTATTGATTCAGATAAAATAATTTTCACTCCGGATAAAAATTTAGGTTCTTACGTGCAGCGGTTTGTTGATAAAAAAATTATCATATGGGATGGATACTGCTATGTGCATCAGAAAATTACCAAAAAACAGGTTTTACATACAAAACAACAACATCCTGATGCTGTTGTTGTTGTGCATCCGGAATGCAACCCGGAGGTTATTGATCTTGCCGATGAGGTTCAATCTACAGGAGGCATGCTGAAAGTTGTTGGTGTATCTGCTGCCAAAAAATTCATTATTGGTACCGAGCAGGGAATGGTGGATAGATTAAAAAGAGAATTTCCTGAAAAAAAATTTTTTTCAATAATAAAACCACGACTCTGTAAGGGGATGAAAAACATCACCTTAAAGGATCTCTATGATGCTTTGCAATATGAAAAGTACAAGGTCACTCTTTCTGAGAAAATACTTGTTAAAGCAAGAAAATCATTAGATAGGATGTTATCTTATGTCTAATGATAAGCTGGCAGTAGCAATGAGTGGTGGAGTGGATTCTTCAGTAGCAGCAGCTTTTTTAAAATATAAAGGATATGAAGTAACAGGTTTTACAGTAAAATTTTATTTCCGGTGGGAACCTTTCCAAAATCAAAGATTCGAAAGTTAGCAAAAAAGTTTAATCTTCCTGTCTCTGATAAGAAAGAGAGTCAGGAAGTATGTTTTATTAACAATGAGATCATTGTAGATTTTATTGAAAGATATAAGAATATTAAATTAAAAACAGGTAATATAAAGAACAGTACAGGAGAGGCTATTGGAATTCATAATGGTATAGCTGGATATACTATCGGACAAAGAAAAGGCTTAGGTGTGGCAGTAGGTAAACCAGTTTTTGTGAATAAAATCGATGAAAAATTAAATGAAATTTTTGTAGGAGAAGCTGAACAGTTATATAACAGCAAATTTTTAGGTACTGATCTTATGTGGTTTCAGGACAAAGGAACTGGGAAAAAAATCAAAGTTAATACAAAAACAAGACATGCTCATCGCCCTGCAGCTTCAGAAATTATTTTAAAAGATAAAAATCACGTAGAAGTTCAGTTCAAAAAACCACAAAGGGCGATAACTCCTGGGCAATTAGCTGTATTTTACCAAAAAGAGATAGTAGTTGGTTCAGCCTGGATTAAACGTGTTTTGGATTGAATGGTTTATTAGCGTACTAAAAGGTGAGCCCCGGTCTTTAAAAGCAATCTTAAAGATGTTAAAGCATGTATTACCTGTACGAATCAATTAACTGTTAAAGATCAGTTCAGGGATAATTCTAATTTGTTTGAATGTAAGAAATGCGGTAATATTCAAAGGGTGGAAAGCTTTGAACCTTAGAACTGTTGTATCAGTTTTAGCTTTAATTCTTATGATGGGTATAGGTTATACTGTTAGTTTATCGGTTTCAGGGTTTTCAGTTGAAGCTGTAGGAACTGAATATGAGAACGTGGAGTATGGTTATTGTACGAATGTTTCTGAAGGTTATGAGTGTGTGAATACGCTTCATTTAACGCCTGAATATGATACAGGGATTCCTTTAATCGGGATTGTTTATGAGATAGATGAACAGGTGATTCAGAAC
>JAWODZ010000222.1:0-3802 GCA_046483025.1 bacterium | reverse complement strand
CGGCAATCCCTGCCAGTCTAGTCAAGAGAGTCCCCCTCTGTTACACCATCTATGATTTCTACGCTAACAATCTGCCCCACGGACGCTTCGAACCGTTAAGAAGGCAAAAGTGTCTGGAATATATCGTGGTTCATGAAATGACTCATTTATTGGAGCGGTATCATAACGGCCGGTTTAAAAAATTGATGGATACCTTTATGCCGGACTGGCGGATTTACAAGGATATTTTGAACCGGACTTATATACGCGATTGAAATCAAAAGAGTTCTTAGGGGGATTAACCGTATGGATGCATTAAAAATTTCCGTTGTCCAGTTTGAAAATGCAAGTGGATCCAGGACATATAATCTGGAGGTAGTATCATTTTCTTTCTGTAAAAAGGCTCAAAGTGATTCAAATTCACAACATAAATTCTATTCACCCGTAAAGTACACTTATATAGCCAGTTTTTATCCATCTTATCCGTTAAGTAAAAATTTGTGATTAAACGATAAATGTTGCTTACATTTTATATGGAGTGAAGAGATGTGACCATGTTGAGCCAGAGGCAAATAAAGAACATATCAGAATATTTTAAAGATAAGCCTGTTTTAAAAGCTTATCTTTTTGGCTCACATGTAAGAAAGGAATCCAAATCGGATAGTGATATCGACATTCTTGTTGAACTGGATTACTCAAAACACATCGGTTTAAAGTTTATCAGAATGAAAAATGAATTAGAGGTCTTATTAAATAACCGGGTTGATTTGATTTCAGAAAACTCTTTATCAGAATATATTAAACCAATCATTGACCGTGAAAAGATGCTGATCTATAAAAAATCTTAATAGGTCGTAAAAAAAAATCCCAAAAAAATTTCAGGATTTGATATAAGGTTCAAAATCAAATCACCCTTTGCGATCTCAGAACCCCGTGTTTTTGCACATACTGCCCCTTCAAAGCCTGGTTCTTTTCCTTGAGAACGGATTATTATTGATTTGAAGCATTGTTAACGGTTTTAGGTGTGGCAAGTGGGGGTATTCAGGGAAATGGGTTAAAATTTTGTATAAGACAGCTTAAAATCTGTCTGAATAATTAAAGGTGACGTCTTTTGTACCTTATACTTTCTCCGCATGTGGATAACGATGAAGTGAAATTTAATTTACTGTTGAAATAATTTATCATTAATGATAACTTTATACCATGAAATTTATAAACTTATTAGAAAAGGTATCAGGATTACCTGCTTTTACCATCAAATTCCTGGCTGCAGGAGAAGATTTAAACCAGGTGAGATTACAGATCAGCAGATGGGTTAATGATGGTAAAGTCATCAGGATTCATAAAGGTCTCTATACATTGGCTGAACCTTACAGAAAAGTCTACCCCGACCCCTTCTATATTGCCAATGTACTTAAAAAAGCATCCTATATCAGTCTCCAGTCCGCTCTGTCCTGGTACGGCATAATCCCGGAATACGTGCCAACGGTTACAAGTATCACAATGGGCAGACCACAAACAATTGAAACACCTTTTGGTCGACATGAATTCCGGCATCTCAGTAAAAAAGTTTTTTGTGGTTATCAACAAATCATGTTAAATAATGGTTTTCAATCGCTAATCGCCTATCCTGAAAAAGCGCTTCTAGATCTTATTTATCTTACTCCCGGCGGGGATGATGCAGCATATATCGAAGAGTTAAGATTGCAGAATTTTGAACAGATTAACCGGATGAAATTAAAACGATTTACAGCTAAATTTAAAAGCCCAAAGATGAAACGTGCTCTGATAAATATTGAGAATATCCTGAACCAGGGGGAAGGGATTGAAATATGAAAGAGTATCTCAGACAGCAGATTGAAAATATTCAGGATTTGAAACTTGCCCGATGTATTGCTCGGGAATATCTTCAGGCGAGGATGCTGGAATTTCTTCAGGAGAGCAGTGCTTTTACAAACTGGGTATTTGTCGATGGAACTGCTTTAAGATTTCTCTATTCCATGCCGCGGTTTTCTGAAGATTTGGATTTTTCGCTGACACGTTCAGAAGAAGATGACCGGTTTATGAAACATATGGAAAGAATTAAGAGTGGATTCAAACTGGAAGATTATGATGTAACCATAAAAGCAAAGATCGAAAATAATGTAAAATATGCTTTTATAAAATTTCCGGGTTTACTGTATGAACTCAATCTCTCGGCTCTTCCGCCGGAAACACTCTCAATCAAAGTGGAAATCGATACGAATCCTCCTGATGGGGCTAAACTGGGAACCAGTATCATCCGAAAACATGTATTGCTGAATCTACAGCATTACGATAAAAGTTCACTATTGGCAGGTAAATGTCATGCATTGTTGAATCGTAAATATACTAAGGGAAGAGATATCTATGATTTGATGTGGTATCTGTCAGACCGAAGCTGGCCAGAACCTAACATTGTATTATTGAATAATTCAGTAAAGCAAACAGGCTGGACCGGACCTGAGTTGACATTGGAGAATTGGCGGGAACAGATTGCGCATCGACTTTCTGAATTCGACTGGGATATAATAATTGCTGACATAAAACCCTTTGTTGAAAAATATAGTGACCTTAAGCTGCTCACTCTTGAGAATCTTCTAAAGTTGCTTAATCAAACAAAATAAAACTCACCAGAAAAGTACACTTATATAGCCAGTTTAAACCCGTTTTGATCGGAAATACTGCCAGTTGGGGGGAGAAAGGGTGTGAGTTTGGGGGGAGTTATTCTCACATCAATCATTAGAAGCTAAAAAAGGGGCACACCACCCCTTTTTATAATTTCCCTGCTATTACTTATACAAAATGTTAGCAAATGTTTTTTATTTATTAAAAGGGTCTGCCTGCTTGTAGCATTCCTTTATTTGTTCGACTGTCATCAGATATATTTGAGAAAATTCGGATTTATTCTCTGAAAACCCTGCAATTTTATCTTTATTCTTTTTTATCCACTCTATATTTAAAGTTTGAGGATCAATCATTGTTCTTAATATTGGCAGTGGTTTGAAAATGCTGCCGAAATTTTGTTGATTTGTTTAAGAAATCAATAATCTCTTCTTTTTTCCTTCTGCGAGAGGCATATCGCAACATTTTATTCTCGTTAAATTCATATTTTTCGAATGCTTCATTGAATATTCTATTCCTTTCAGTACCTTGTTGGGCTTGCAGGAATGGTTTATCGCAAAATAAATCAACCAGTAATTTTTCAATTGTAGTTGAATATATACCTGATATTTCTTGAATAGGTGCTTCTGTAACCAAGGACTTTACGATCCAGGTCTCTTTTTTGTTCAAACCATATTTATTCAGTAATTCTTTTGTAGGTTGGAGAAATACTGAATAATTGTCTTCTTTCATGAAATAGAAAATTGATTCAGCGGCATCTTTTTCAACTTCAAGTATTAAATAATATTTGCCGGGTTGATGTCTCATAAACTCATTGAATAAGGCTGAACTCCATAAACAATAATCCAGGTATGGGAAATGTTTTTTTAATTTATTGTTGAGTATGGTTAAGCTGGAAGATATTTCAGGAATATAATATTTTTTCTTTTTAAGCTGGTATTTACCGCGTCCAATTCTTGTTAAAATGCCATCCTGAACCAACCGAAATATTCTCCAGTTCACGGCTGATTCTTTTATGTCAGGTTCAAAAGATCTGTAGAAATCTGCAATTTGCTTATTATAAAAAGCAGCTTCTTTTCCGAACGTTTCTTTTAATTTATTGATATGTAGCTTTCTATCGTTCATAAATCTCTCAAATTCACTAAAAAATACAAAACAAATTTATGGCAGCAAAGTGAAA
>JAWODZ010000172.1:0-19036 GCA_046483025.1 bacterium | reverse complement strand
CGAAGCCCGCCGGGTTATGGTGGGTCTGGCTCCGCTTAGCCAGGGAAAATTGTTCTGGATGAACAACGGCGCCAGTTGGTACAACGATTACACAACTTACCGAACCAAATCCATGCGCACTATTGCCAACGAATTTGCGGGAAACATGCCACTCGAATTGTTTACGTATGCCAATTATCCTCAAAACGGGGATAACGCAATGAAATACAATGTACATAATTCCATTCTGGCTGGTCATGGATTTTGGGGCAACCTGCAGCTAATTACCACTGTCTGCAGGAACAGCAGAAATATCCATTTTCATAAATCTGGTATTCAGACGAGGATCAGGCTGATGGGCAAAAACAAGAGTTTGCCCGTCAGGTGACCAGTCAAAACTGCTTATAGTAAATTCTCCGGAAGTCAAACGTTGTACGGAATCGATTTCACCACCTTTTAAATAACCCATATAAAGATGATTATATTTAAAATTTTTATCAACTAAAATAACATCTCTCTTTTCCTTTTCTCTGGTTTTTTCTTCTTCTGTTTCCGGGTCACGCATAAGATAGGCAATTCTGCTTCCATCAGGAGACCATTTATAAGATGAAACTCCTGATTCGGAATCCGTGAGTTTTTTTGCCTCACCTCCGGCAACTCTCATAATCCATATCTGATTTTTCCCGGATCTGGAACTGGTAAAAGTTAAATATTTTCCGCACGGAGAAAAAGAAGGATTACTGCATGATTCATCTCCGTAGGTATACTGCACATTTTTTTCACCATCAGAAGATACCAGCCAGATATGACTGAGATATTCTGACTTTTCTCCTTCCATAACAGGTTTTCTGATTACATAGGCAATCCATTTACCGTTGGGTGATATTTCTGTATCATAGATCCTCAGATATTTCATGTGCAGTTCAGGTGTCCAGCCATTTTCTTCAGCTTCCTGTGTGTATCCATCAGTCAAAAGTAACAAATTAAACAGGATCAATATTAAAAAAACAGCACTTAAAAACGTTCGAACTGATATTTTTCTCATAGTTCCTCCTGTGATTAATAATTTTATAATAATATTTAACATATCGAAAATATTGATTTAAATGTAGGAAAAATTATACAGAAAAGCAATGGGCAGTGGTTAGGGAATAATAACATAAAACTCTAGATTTTTGTAGGTGATTTCTTACAGTTTACATTATTGAGGATAGTGTATCGGAATCTTGAAGTAACGGGGTGTCGGTGAAGGGTTCCGGAAGACCAAGTTAAAAGCGGTCAGTAGTCGGTGGTTTGTTGTCGTTTAGCTGTAGATAGAAAAAAGGGAAAGAATCAAGAAGCAAGACTAAAGACCTAAGATAAAAGATAAAGGATAAAACAGTGTCGTCCTGAAAAAAGTTTAAAGTTTTTCAGTCTAGTTAGTCGACCTAAAATGTCATTCTGAACGAGTAAAGCGAGCGAAGAATCTCATGCCACTACGTGAGATGGTATCAAGGTTTTTGCTTATAAAGTTCGATTCTTTAAAGAAATTACATTCATTTCCAGCAAAACTTGGTATTTTACTACACCCTCAGTGACGTAAGATTCTTTGCTCCCTGCGGTCGCGCAGGATAACTTCTTCGTCACTTCGTTCCTCAGGATGACAGGATTGTCAATTATAATATTTATAAATAAATGAGTTAGAGGAGGTTTTAAAAATTTTTTAAAAATTGTAAATAAAAGTAAAAAATGTTGTTTTCTTTGTAAACCTATTTCAGGACAAGACCAAGTTCTTCCATTCTCCATTCTCCCTTCTCCATTTTCCATTTAAAAAGCTATGGTTCAAAAGAAATATTCACATGCCGAAGAGACTTGAAAATATTTTCTTTAATATTAGCTTTTTTCTCTTTTTCCTGCAAATTTTTAATAATAGTCTTTACTATATCTCTGCGGGTATTACCATCTACAGGACAACCAGACCTCAAAACCGGTAAATTATTTTCTTTTGCAAATTTTTTTATCAAATTCTCATAAACATAAGATAAGGGTCTGATAATATAAATCCTTCCCTTAAAAACTTCTTGTATCGGATTCATGGCTTCAATTTTTCTACTATAAAGAATATTCATCAGGAGCGTTTCAATAATATCATCTTTATGATGTCCGTAGGCAATTTTATTACAATGGTACTGATGTGCAGTTTCATAAATCGTTTTCCGGCGATAATGCGAGCAGATAAAACAGGGGTTTTTGGTTGCATCATCAGCAAAGGCATCTCTACTAATCTTCGTGGATATGATCTGATACTCTACACCCAGAATTTTAAAAAATTTCTCCAAAGTTTTCCAGTGATCTTTGGTTTTTTGAAAACCAAGATCAACATGAACAGCAATTAGTTTAAAATCCGGATCAATATATTTCTTTCTTTCAGCTAACAGTTTTAAAAGAGCAAGACTGTCCACTCCACCTGATACTCCCACTAATATTCTGTCATCTTTTTCAATCATTCTGTATTCATAAATGCCCTTTTCTATTTGTTTCCGTAACAATTTATGTAATTTTGAAGGATTCTTCATGATAAAAATTTCATTATAATTTTTGATATATCGGTAAGATCATTAATGTCAGAAATGTATCTTTCTGATTTATCTCCCCATACATAGGTACCTACATAATTTCGGGTATGGGTTTTAACTGAAAGATCCTCAATATTACCATGATCACTTGATACTATTAATAATTTATCTCTAAAATTTAAAAAATCTATAAGAGTAATAATAAATTTTTCAATCTGTACCAGTATTTGTACTGCTTCTTTCATATTCTGATTATGGCCAGCTCGATCAGTAAGAAAATATTCGTAAACCACTAAATTATATTTATCAGAAGCTGCTGCTAAAATTTTTGCCGCCTCATCACTGGAAAAAACAGGGACATTAAAACCTCGTTTAATGAGATGTCTGTTCGTATAGTCATGATAAATTGATGTATGTTTCTCTATATCTTTTAAAGAATAAAAGCTATTACCGGCTGCCAGATTCGCTACTGTAGTAGTAGATAGTCTCCATTTCGTTTTTTCCTTAAGCTTAAAAAAAAGGGGGCGATAGGCATTAATAAAATTTGAGCTCAGGTTTTTCTGATTTACTTTTTTCAGGATAGATTCCTTTTGGATTATTTCAATAAGATTATTAGTAGGAAATCCCGGAATATGCTTTTTTAACTCTTTTGCACAATTAATACCTGTAAGCAAAGTTGCTGTACCGGTTGCACTCTGCGGCAGACCTCTGGTCCCAAGAGTAGCATCAGTAGGCAGACAAAACCCGTTTTTTAAAACTGAAATCTTATCTTTGTTTCTATTGTAGGAAGAAAAAATATGTATATTGGAATCTAAACAAGGATTTATTTCCGGATTTTCTGACCCCAGCCCCAAACCATCAATGAATATAAAAACAACACTTTTCAATACCCCAATCCTTTAATAATTGCAGGGTTCTTTCTCCATTTCTTTTGCACCCGTACTTCAAGTTTCAGAAATACACTTCTTCCAAGAAATGCTTCGATATCTTTCCGGGCTCTCATTCCCACTCTCTTCAGTGCCCCCCCCTGTTTTCCGATGATTATACCTTTTTGGGAGTCTCTTTCCACAATAATAATTGCATGAATGAAATCTTTTCTCCCGCTACGTTCTTTAAATTCTGCAATTTTTACTGCTGTAGAATAAGGTACCTCTTTTTCATAGAAAAAGAATATCTTCTCACGGATTATTTCAGCCACAAAAAATCTCTCAGGTTCACTGCTTATCACATCCTGTGAATAGAAAGGCTGACCAGTGGGTAAATTTTTTAATATAGTATTGAATAAAATATCCAAACCATCATTGAGTAAAGCAGAAACAGGTATTATCTCATTAAATACATTTAAACTTTTGTAGGAATAAATCATCGGAAGTAAATGTTCTTTGGGAAATAAATCAATTTTGTTTATAATTAAAAACTTGGGAATCTTATAGGATTTTAAATCTTTGATAATTGGTTCTGATGCCGGCCCTTTTGAATACATATCTATCATCATCAAAATAATATCCGCTTCCTTAAGCGAAGTTTTAGCAGTATCAACTAGTGATTTTTGTAATTGATATTTGGGAGTTATTAAACCGGGAGTATCGAGAAAAATTATCTGATAATCCTTTCCGTTAAGAATACCCAAAACACGATTTCTGGTTGTCTGAGGTTTAGGAGTAACGATTGATATCTTTCGCTCAAGAAAAGAATTCATAAGCGTGGATTTACCAACATTGGGCTTACCAGCGATAGTAATATATCCTGCTTTGAAAGTACTGTTTTTATTTGCCGTGTTCATTTAATACAACTTTTTAATTTTTATATTTTTATAATAATGATTGAGAATCTGCTTGAAGTTTGCTCCCTGTAAAGCAAGTCCTGCAGCACCTGTTTGACACATTCCGACACCATGTCCAAATCCGGCTCCTTTAAAGATGAATTCCACTGGCATGCCTTTATTATTCTCTTTTATTTTCCTGACATAAAAGCAGGAGCTCCATAAAGTTTCCGGGCTCAGGGTCTTCCTGATATTCAGCTCTTTATTAATTATTAATTCATCACGTATACCTACAATCTTTAATAATAAAATCCGGCCGGATACACCCCGCTTTAAAGGAATAATATCAATAATTTCACCAATATTTTTACCTGAATATTCACTCACCACTTTGGATAAAAGATCCTGGGATATTTTTTTCTCCCAGCGAAAATATTTTTTACTGTATTCCATTGATGGTAGGATCCATTCCTCTATTGTATTACAAAAAACCGGAGGATAAGCATCAATCCATTCCCTGACATTATCCTCTTTTGATAAATCACCAAATTTCTTTAATGGTTCAGGGGAATCATACATGCCCTGCAGGTAATCAATATAATCTCCGCCCCATACATAATGAGAATTTTCTGTATGCCCGCCGCATACAGCAGAATACACCGCATCGCATATCTGACCATTGTGTTGCGTTACCATACCATGAGTTTCCTCTACTGCTCTGTCCGTTGACGGCATCCTCTTGGAAACACCGCTGTAAACCTGACAATGCACCTGATCACAAAGATCATAAGGATCATCTTTATGAACAGCCCTTCCTATCTTGGTTAATGCTTCTGAGCGAGCCGCTACAGCCTGAGCTTTTAAAGCTTCTAAAGGAAATCCGTCCGGCATCTCAGAGGGAACTACCCCCTTTAAATAGGTTTCAATGGGGACCAGATTTATGACCACCAGTTTCCCTTCCCTGTCAATCGTAAAGGAAATAGTCTCCGGATAGGTATTCGAAACTTTTTCCTCCCAATGATATCCAACTCCCACCGGCACATTATGCAAAGTTACTTCACCGCCTTTAATACTAATTGATTTTGTAGATTCAAATATCTGATGTGTCTTTAAATTTTTTAAAATAATTCTTCCTTTTGAATTTAAATATTTTGTAGCAATAAATGAATTCAAATCCTCCGGAAAAGTTTCCTGATATTTGACTGCTTCCTGTTTATCTTTGAAATATTTTCTCAGACAAACCCGGTATAAACGATTTTTTACAATCATCTTACCATTGGCACTGATATTTTTTCTATGGGGAAGTATAACAGTCTCATATTCCTTTTGAGAGATTACTGTAGCCAGATCCTGAGCATTAGATAAAGAACTCATGGAAGCAAAAACTATAACATACACAGGCTTTGCCGGAACAGCATCAACAACTCGGGCTTCCCACATACTGCCATCAATATTTCTGGATATAAACTCTCCATTATGACTGATTATATAACACTTTTTTGATAATGTGAAAGAAAGAGTTGTTGCAGTACTCATAACACCGATTTTGATCTCTGGTTCGACTTTCTCTTTTATACGCACCGGTTGGGGGGGAACTGAACACTTAATAATAAAAAGAAAAATTATAAGTAATAGAAGTTTAAATAACTTTCTCACTGAGATCCCTTATACCTAAAGTAATTCTTCATTAATACCTTTGGAAACCATATAAGAAAAACAAGCATCAGTAATGGAAAAATAATTGTATCAAAAAAATAGGCAGCTACAATTTTTAAAAGCCACAAACTAAATTCACTTGTTTTATGTGTGAGAAACTTGATAACCTGACTAACTCTTGTTTTTATTTTTTTTACTTCGGACCAAATATTTTTATTATCTTCTTCGATATCCGGAAAATAGGCTTTTCTGAAAACAGAAAGATTTTTTTCTGCTTCTTGAACCGAAGGAGCAGTAATTTTTTTGGAGAGAAATCTCCCCCCAGAGATTGAAGCTGGAATTATTATTAATACTCCCAGACTGATAAAAATAAAATAGTTGGATATATCCTGCAAGAGATGAAACAGGAATCTTTTCTGAGTAAAAAACCATTTTGAACATAAAAATAATAAAATTGATACAAGTGTTAAAGCAATCAGCCATTGATCAATATAACTAATAGTTAATAAAACATACTTAGTGCACAATAAAACGGTTGAACTCAATAACACTGCCTTCCAGGCAAAATTAACATAATCATAGGCAGCCTGCACAATATCACCGGCTTCAAATCCAAGGCCTATTCCAATTTCCGAACCTTCTATAACTGCTAATCCAATTTTTATTGCAGATATAACACCAAATGTAATCAGAGATTTTTCTAACGATTCATTTATGTAGACTTCGTTTGATTTTATATTTAATTTATTATAGATAAAATCAAAACATTTAGAAGTATAATCTAAACTAGAAAAGATAATAGCAATTATTAAAATAATTGATATTAAAATTCGTTTTGTTGTTTTTTTTATTTTAATTTCCAAGATATAAATCAATTCACAAAAAATTATTCTCTGAAAATATCAAGTATTCTATATTTAATTTCGCCAGCTGGAATTGTAATGTTAACAATTTCACCTTTCTTTCGTCCTAAAAGACCTTTGCTGATCGGCGAATTGATAGAAATTTTATTTTCCATTATATCTGCTTCAGATTCGGATACAATGATATACTCATCACAATTTTCTGTATCAATATTTTTTAATTTTACCCTGGCTCCAATATATACTCTATCTTTAGGAAGGTTCAAGTCATCCAAAAATTGAGCCGAGGTAAGTTGCTCAGATAATTCTCTTATTCTAGTTTCATTTAAGTTCTGTTCTTCTTTTGCTGCTTTGTATTCAGCATTTTCTTTTAAATCACCAAACCCCCGGGCAATTTCAATTTTCTTTGCAATTTCTCTACGTTTGACCTTGTATAAATAATCAAGTTTTTCTTTCAGTTTTTTATGACCTGATCTGGATAAATAATTTATACTCACAATTTCTCCTTAATATAATATGTAGAATCAGAACTAAATCTAATAATTTTAAATATAAAAATCAAATTGTAGATTTTATAAATAATTATTATTATAAAAAGATAGTATAAACTTGCTTTTTATTATCCATTATTATATCTTTGTTATAACTAAAATGAGCTTATAATATCTAAAAAATAAAAAGTAATTTTGATCGGATATATGTCATGGTACTTAAATTTTTTAAACTTATAAAACCCTATTTAAAATTATATTTAAACAAATTCAAAATAAAGATATTTGTTTTTTGTGCAATGATAATTCTTCTTACTATTCCTGATAATGTCTACGCCTATATTGGTCCTGGTGCTGGATTTGCTTTTCTCTCATCTCTTATTGCCCTGCTCATATCTTTTATTTTAGCACTTTTCAGTTTTCTTACTCTTCCCATAAAAATATTAATCCGAATATTTAAAAGAAAAAAATATAAAAAAAAATCTGTTATACCTCGTATTGTAGTAGTTGGATATGATGGACTGGATCCTGATTTATGTGACAAATATATGTCCCAGGGTAAAATGCCTAATTTTAAAAAATTAAAAGAAAAGGGTTGTTATAAAAGGTTAGGCACTACCTATCCTTCTCTCTCCCCAGTTGCCTGGTCATCTTTTGCCACTGGTGTTAATCCTGCCCGCCACAAGATCTACGATTTTCTTATGCGTAACCCAAAAACCTATTTACCCGAACTCTCTTCCTCCCAGGTACATCCACCCTCTAAAACAATTAGAATAGGAAAATACCACATACCTTTAGGTAAACCTTCTATTTCCTTTCTCCGCAAAAGTAAATCATTTTGGAAAATACTGGGAGATAACGGTGTTTTCAGCCATATCCTGCGGGTTCCTATTACCTTCCCCCCGGAAAAATTTTACGGGATAATGCTTTCAGCTATGTGTACCCCTGATTTGCGTGGTACTCAGGGTACTTTTTCATTTTATTCCACAAAATCAAAAAAAACCAAAGACATTTATACCGGTGGGCAACAGTTTACTTTACATAGGGAAAGCAAAAATGTATATCGGGGATATCTGTTAGGTCCTGATAACAGTATAAAAGAACCGCATAGCCCTATTACTTTACCCTTTACAATTACTGTTTTCCCGGAGTCTGAAAAAGCAGTATTAAAAATAAAAAAAAATCAATACTCTTTAAAAATCCGTACTTTTTCTCCCTGGATAAAAGTACAATTTAAAGCAGGGCTCGGTATAAAGATAAACGGAATTTGTCAGTTTTATCTTACCAGTCTTAAACCTGAAATTGAGCTTTATATTTCTCCCATTAATATTGATCCGGAAAAACCAGCACTTCCGATCTCCCATCCTTACTATTATTCTGTGTACCTGGCAAAGCTTTTTGGAAACTACGGTACCCTGGGGCTCCTTGAGGATACCTGGTCACTCAATGAAAACATATTGAATGAAGATTCATTTATCAAGCAGGCCTATAAATTTCAGAAAGAACGTGAAAATCAATTTTTCCATGCTTTGAAAAAAACAAAACACGGAGTATGTGCCTGTGTTTTTGATATTACTGATCGCATTCAGCATATGTTTT
The DNA here is from genome assembly GCA_046483025.1 of bacterium. Classification (GTDB taxonomy): domain Bacteria; phylum Zhuqueibacterota; class QNDG01; order QNDG01; family CAYUAG01; genus CAYUAG01. Next base: position 10,131 of record JAWODZ010000172.1, on the reverse strand, counting down.
TCCGCTATTTAGTGCAAGATCATCCGGCTAACAAAAATAAAGATGAAAAAAAATATGCTCATGTAATTGAAGATCTCTACAAATATGCAGATACTATGCTGGGTTCTGTATTAGAGAAAATAGATAATCAGACACTGCTTTTTGTTATGTCTGATCATGGATTCAAACCTTTTATTCGGGGAGTAAATCTGAATTCCTGGCTCTATAAAAACGGTTATCTTGTGTTAAAAAATGGTAACTTTTCCGGAGAGTATTTACAAAATGTGGACTGGTCAAAGACCAAAGCCTATGCTCTCGGCCTGGCAGGAATGTATTTAAATATTAAGGGAAGAGAGAGAAATGGTATTGTAAAACCTGGCAAAGAAGAAGAACATTTGAAAAATGAACTCATCAATAAACTCTCCGGACTTAAAGATACTGATAACGGAAAAACTGCTATTAATACACTTTATAATAGCAGCAATATATATAACGGACCATATCGAGCTGACGCTCCGGACATGATTGTCGGCTATAATGAAGGATATCGAACTTCCTGGGATGCTGCTATAGGAAAGACGAGTGATATGGTATTTGAAGACAATACCAAAAACTGGAGTGGAGATCATGGGGTCGATCCGGAAATCGTCAGAGGAATTCTTCTGAGTAACTATGAAATTAAAAATAATGATCCTAATATTATGGATTTCGCTCCCACAATTCTGTCTTTATTTGGTATAACACCTCCATTATTTATTGACGGGAAAATTTTATCTATTCCCAAATTATTCTATAAAAATAATGGTAGCAATAAAAATTGAACAAAAAGGTAATCAACTATGTCTGAAAATAAAAAAATTAACCGCCGTGAATTTATAACCAAATCTGCTAAGGCAGCCGCTGGAATCGCTACTGTTTCTCAGCTGGGAAATAAAATATTTGCAGCACCTGTAATTAAGAATACAAAACGGGATGACAAAGTATTTATTCTGGGTATTGATGGAATGGATCCGGGATTACTGAATCTTTTTATCCAAAAAGGAATGATGCCGAATTTTAAAAAATTTTTACACAACAACTATTTCAGTAATTTAAGAACTACCCTGCCTCCCCAAAGTCCGGTTGCCTGGGCAAGTTTTATCAGCGGCGCAAACCCTGGAGTACATGGAATATACGACTTTGTTCATCGTGATCCGGCCCAATTTATTCCCTTTCTCTCTACTTCAAGAACCTATGAGCCTGAAAATAGTATAGATATAGGTTCCTGGTCAATACCTCTAAAAAGTGGAAAAGTGGAACTACTACGCAAAGGACCTACTTTCTGGTCTGCACTGGAAAAACATGATATACCTGTATGGCTGTATAAACTCCCTGCCAATTATCCTGTTACTGAAGGTAAAGCAAAACAGATCAGTGGTCTTGGCACACCTGATTTACTGGGAACCTACGGAACCTTTACTCTGTTTACAGAAAACAGAAGCAGTAATCTGGAAAATGTAAGCGGAGGAAGAGTAGTATATGTGCGACCCCAGGAGCATCAATATTCATGTAAACTTGAAGGCCCCACTAATCCTCTCAACAAAAAAATTAATACCAGCTCCATTACCTTTAGTGTTAACCGAGATCCCTGGGAAGACACTATTAAAATCACCATACAAGGTAAGGAACTAGTACTTGCAAAAGGAGAATGGACTACATGGATACCAATTGAATTTAAACTGCTCCCCTTAATTGCTACGGTTCACGGGATGGTACGTTTCTACGTTCAACATGTTCACCCCTACCTGAGACTCTATGTATCCCCCATTAATGTTGATCCTAAAATCCCGGATTCTCCCTTAAGCAATCCTAGAGAATATTCCCAAAAATTATCAGACGGCTTAGGGCGTTTTTATACACAAGGGTTCCCGGAGGATACAAAAGCACTTTCTCATGATATTTTTTCTGATGATGAATTTTTAGTTCAATCTAAGGCTGTATTAGATGAACGGCTAAAAGCTTTTGATTACCTCCTGAACCGTTTTAATAAAGGATTATTCTTTTTCTATTTTTCCAGTATTGACCAGAATTCTCATATGCTGCTAAGAACCATGAATCCATCTCATCCTCTTTATGACTTTAATGCTACCCCTCAAGTAAAAAATGCTGTTCCGGATATCTATAAAGCTATGGATAATGTTCTGGGAAAAACCCTAACAAAAATGGATAATAGAAGCACCTTGTTCATACTTTCTGATCATGGATTTTCACCTTTCACACGTGAGTTTAATGTCAGCACCTGGCTGGTTGAAAATGGATTTACCGCTGTAACTGACAGGAGCCGGTATCATAAAAGTGTTTATTTTGATTATGTAAATTGGGACAAAACCAAGGCTTATGTTATAGGACTGAACAGCATCTATATAAATCTCTATGGTCGGGAAATGCACGGTTCTGTTTTGCCTGAAGAGCGGGATAAAATTGTAGCTGAAATTATTCATAAACTGAGAAATGTTAAAGATCCTAAAACAGGCCAAAAGGTTGTAGTAGATGCTTACGATACCAAAGACATCTACTCTGGTCCTCAATTAAACTTAGCACCCGATATTGTCATCGGTTATGCCAAAGGATACCGAATCAGTGATTATTCAGTTCTGGGAAAATTTCCCAAAGAAATAATCGGGGACAGAACAGATAAATGGTCATCTGATCACTGTATGCATCCTGATATTGTCCCGGGGGTACTACTCTGTAACCGGGAGATAAAAAAACAGGCACCCGGTTTATGGGATCTTGCTCCCTCGATTCTGGAAAGATTCGGCTTTCCTGCACATCCTTTGATGGATGGAAGATCAGTTTTTCATAAGTAATTTATTAGATATTTTTTAAAAAATTAATATGGAGTCTATGTATGTCTACTAAAAAAATTAAGATTCAAAAAGAAATATTTGAAAAAGCAAAAAAATATTCCCAGACTGCCGGGTATTCATCTGTGGAAGAGTTTATTTCTCATATTCTGGAAAAAGAAATCGCAAAAATTGAAGACGGCGATGATTCAGTGGATGCAGTAAAGAAAAGACTGCAGGGTTTGGGGTATATTTCTTAGTTCAACCAAGAATTTAATATAAAGAATAAATAACCTATGATTTTAAGTTTACACTTTTCATTTTGATCTTTAAAATTTGTAATTTTATTGTTTAGAAAAAAGGAATAACATCTTCTTATGATCAATATAATTAATACTTTTTTAAATACTCTGTTTGATATTTTACTCTTCCCTTTTAAAAACCTGAATGCTTTCTGGGCTATTCTTTTTGTCTCTTCTTTGACCGGTATTGTAATGCTTTTCATTTTTAAAAAAGTATCAAACCAAAAAAAAATTCACCAGGTTAAAAATAAAATCAAAGCTTACTTACTTGAACTCAGACTATATAATGATGATATTAGTCTATCTCTCTTTGCAGCAGTAAGATTATTTACTGCTAACCTGTCATACTTTGTTCAGGTTATTAGACCACTTATTGTCCTTTTTATTCCTGTTTCACTAATACTAATCCAGATTGGCTCACGTTATGGAAACCGTCCTCTTAAAATACAAGAACAAGCAATCGTGTCTGTTACTGTAAAAGAGAATATTCCTCTGCAAAAAATTTCTCTTTCTGATTCTGGAGGTATTAGCATTGAGACAGATCCAGTACGTATACCTGCTCAGAATAAAATTTACTGGAGGATAAAAGGAGTCAAAAAAGGCATATGGCATGTACATTGTATCTATGATACTATAAAAATCACTAAAAGGATTGTAATTGATACACATTCTAAGCTCATAGCTGGTTCAAGAAAAAATAAATATTCAATTTCAGCATTCTTAAATCCCGGAGAAAAAACCCTGCCTGACAATCAATTTTTAAAAGAAATAACTGTACACTATCCTTATAAACCAGTAGAATTTGCAGGATTACACATTCACTGGCTGGTTCTCTTTTTCATTTTATCTATTGCATTTGGTTTTGCTTTTAAAGGATTTCTAGGAGTAGAAATTTAGGCAATTATCCTTTTTCCCCCTTTACTGCGTATTCCGGTTAACCTTGCCACCCATTCCGGTTTAGAGGTTACCACATCATTTATTGGACATTTCACTCTAATATAACCTACTACGTGGCAACATTCAACCGGAATAGGTGGCAACATTAAACCGGAATGGGTGGCAACATACTCCGGAACAGGTGGCAACTTGCGGCCGGAATATGCACTTTACCCTTCTTTTATTAATCAATGACTCATTATACACTTATAATGGCTAAAAAGACCAGTATCATAAAGGCCGGTACAGTAGAGACCAAATAGACAAAAAGCAATACACACATTTTAACCAAAGTCTTAAAAAATGACTGTTCATAAACTCGTTTCATTGCAACAAATAAATATAACACTATTGCTAAGAAAATGAATAAAACAGTATACCAACGAAAAATAAAAAACGGTACTAATAAAAACAAAAAAATAAAAGTGTGTATATGAAACGAAAAAACTAAGTGTTCTACATAGTATCGTTTACGTCGTAAATAAAGTAACTTTAATATGAGAGCAAAAAAAGGCACCATAATAAATAATACTTTAGGTATTTGCTCAACTACAGATTTCCAAAAGATAATTATTCCTTCTTGACCCTGACTTTCTAAATACTCTTCTTTACCTTTAAAATAACTGTAAAGTGCTGAGGAAGAATCTAATCCGGTAATGCTTATATCAATATTTTTTTCATCTTTCTTGGGATAAATGGAAAAAGATGAATCAAGATGAGTAACGATATATTGCCTGTCCTCATTTGACTGTGATGGAATAAGTGTATTGAATACAATAAGAAGAGAATCCTTTGATATTGTTTGGGGTACACTTGTCTCTGAAGTTTTGTTATGATCGATCTTGCTTTGTACCGCAACCACAAAGAAAAACAAAAAAGTTGTAAACAAGTACAGCCGTAAAGGAAAAATAAAATTTACTCGGCGACCGGAAGTATATTCATTAGTCAAATAACCTGGTTTACATAAAAGAGGAAATAAGCTTCGAAAAAATTTTGAGTCAAAAGTAAAATAATCTTTTAAAAAATCATGGAAAAAATCTTTTATCGGAATACGTTTATCTGTATTACGCTGACCACAGTGATGACAATAGTTAGAATCACCTATTCTTTTTTCGCAGTTAAGGCAATGAGTAGATTTCTTCATTGTTTACTCCTGTCTTCAGTTATTGTATGTAAAAAATATTAGTACCTAAAATTTTTTTTAACCTATTACGCTAAATATTTAGAAACTTAATCAAAAAAAAAACCCCGAATTTATTTAATTCGGGGTTTAAAATTAAATCCCGGCAATGTCTTACTCTTCGACATGGTCTCCCAAGTCGTACCATCAGCGCTGAAAAGCTTAACTTCCGAGTTCGGCATGGTATCGGGTGTTTCCTTTTCGCTATAATCACCGAGAATAATATTACATTAATGTAGAAAAATCATTATTAAGCAACTAATTATCTGCCACAGGCAAAAACATATGTCAAGTCTCACGGCTGATTAGTACCGGTCAGCTGAATACATTACTGCACTTACACTTCCGGCCTATCACCTGATAATCTCTCAGGAGCCTTCAGTCCGCCGAAGCGGAAGGGAGATCTAGTCTTGGGGTGGGCTTCCCACTTAGATGCTTTCAGCGGTTATCCCATCCAAATATAGCTACCCAGCAATGTCTCTGACGAGGCAACTGGTACACTAGAGATTTGTCCATTCCGGTCCTCTCGTACTAGGAACAGTACCCCTCAAATCTCCTACGCCCACGGAGGATAGGGACCGAACTGTCTTACGACGTTCTGAACCCAGCTCACGTACCGCTTTAATTGGCGAACAGCCAAACCCTTGGGACCAGCTCCAGCCCCAGGATGCGATGAGCCGACATCGAGGTGCCAAACCGGGTCGTCGATATGGACTCTTGGACCCGATAAGCCTGTTATCCCCGGAGTACCTTTTATCCGATGAGCGACGGCCTTTCCATACAGCACCGCCTGATCATTAAGCCCTGCTTTCGCATCTGCTTGACCTGTATGTCTTGCAGTTAAGCTCCCTTGTGCCTTTACACTCTATGCACGGTTACCAATCGTGCTGAGGAAACCTTTGGGCGCCTCCGTTACATTTTAGGAGGCAACCGCCCCAGTCAAACTACCCGCCTTACTCTGTCCCATTACCTGCTGTAAGGTAATAGTTAGAATTCCAACATAACAAGGGTGGTATTTCAAGGATGGCTCCATCCAGACTGGCGTCCGGACTTCAAAGCCTCCCACCTATCCTGCACATGCTGTGCCAAAACCCAATGTAAAGTTATAGTAAAGGTTCCGGGGTCTTTCCGTCCTTCCGTGGGTAGGCGGCATCTTCACCGCCACTACAATTTCGCCGAGGCCGTGGTCGAGACAGTACTCCAATCGTTACACCATTCGTGCAGGTCGGAACTTACCCGACAAGGAATTTCGCTACCTTAGGACCGTTATAGTTACGGCCGCCGTTTACCGGGGCTTCATTTCAGTGCTTCTCCTGACGAATCAGGATGACACGTCGACTTAACCTTCCAGCACCGGGCAGGTGTCAGTCCCTATACATCGTCTTACGACTTAGCAGAGACATGTGTTTTTGGTAAACAGTCGTTAGAGTCGTTTCTCTGCGGCCCCTTTCAGCTCATTCAGCAAGTGAACTCACCTAATCAGGGTATCCCATCTTCCGAAGTTACGGGATCATTTTGCCGAGTTCCTTAACCACGGTTACCTCGAGCACCTTAGGATTCTCTCCTCATCTACCTGTGTTGGTTTACGGTACGGACACCTGAATGCCTAACATAGAGGCTTTTCTTGACAGTTAGATTAGAGTCAGTTTATGGGTAAAACCCTTCCATTCGTGTCTCGACATAAAAGAGAGACGGATTTGCCAATCTCTCCTGTCTACACACTTAGACCAGGACATTCAACACCTGGCTGACTTTTCACTCCTGTGTCACCCCATAGTTCAAACAGCATAAAGGTGGTACGGGAATATTTAGCCCGTTTAACATCGCTTACGCCTTTCGGCCTCAACTTAGTATCCGACTAACCCTGAGCAGATTAACTTTACTCAGGAAACCTTAGATTTTCGGTGATCCGGTTTCTTACCGGATTTATCGCTACTCATGCTAGCATTCTCTCTTCCAATGTCTCCAGCATTTCTCACAAAACACCTTCGCAGACGTATGGAATGCTCCCCTACCTACAAAATTGTATCACTGTTTCGGTAACAAGTTTAAGCCCCGATCATTTTCGGCGCAAGACTACTTGACCAGTGAGCTATTACGCACTCTTTAAATGAATGGCTGCTTCTAAGCCAACATCCTGGATGTCTTAGCGGTTTCACTACCTTTGTCACTTAACTTGTATTTTGGGACCTTAACAGATGATCTGGGTTGTTTCCCTCTCGGATATGAAGCTTATCCCTCACACCCTGACTCCTATATAATATATTATAGCATTCGGAGTTTGGTTGGGTTTGGCAGCCTTGTAGGGCCCCTAATCCATTCAGTGCTCTACCGCTATAATACTTAATATAAGGCTAGCCCTAAAGCTATTTCGGGGAGAACCAGCTATCACCGAGTTTGATTGGCCTTTCACCCCTACCCACAGATCATCCGAGCAGTTTTCAACCTACATCGGTTCGGACCTCCATTCCGTGTTACCGGAACTTCATCCTATCCATGGGTAGCTCACTCGGTTTCGGGTCTAATATATATTACTTAACGCTCTATTAAAACTCGCTTTCGCTACGGTTGCCCTGCTGAACAGGTTAACCTTGCAATATATAATAACTCGCTAGCTCATTATGCAAAAGGCACGCCGTCATCTATTAAAAATAGACTCCGACTGATTTTAAGCATATGGTTTCAGGTACTATTTCACCCTCCTAAAAGGAGTACTTTTCACCTTTCCCTCACGGTACTGGTACACTATCGGTTACGAGTGAGTATTTAGCCTTTGGTGATGGGCCACCAAGATTCCCATAGGATTACTCGTGTCCCATGGTACTTGGGGAATCAAACCAGAAAGATAACATTCTTTCGTCTACAGGACTATCACCTTCTATGATTGGCCTTTCCAGTACCACTCGACTAGAATATTATTTTATGACTTTCCGGCTCCCCAGCATAAGAACCCGTTTGATCCCCACAACCCCGGTTTTACAAAATATGCTGATTTTAACATAAAACCGGTTTAGGCCGTTTCCCGTTCGCTCGCCGCTACTAGGAAAATCGCTTTTGCTTTCTTTTCCTGGAGTTACTGAGATGGTTCACTTCACTCCGTTAGCCCTCTACTGCCTATATATTCAGCAGTGAGTGTTTCAACATTACTCGAAACGGGTTTCCCCATTCGGAAATCCCTGGGTCTAAGGTTGTTTGCACCTACCCGAGGCTTATCGCAGCTTACCACGTCCTTCATCGCCTACTCGTACCAAGGCATCCACCATATGCCCTTAGCAACTTGACGAAAATCTTTTTGCCTAATGGCAGATAATTAATTGCCTAAGATTTTGCTACATTAATGTCAAAGAACTTTTTTTCAATATCTTTCAATAGTATTGCAACTACTGAAATATTAAAAAAGTGGAGAATACCGGACTCGAACCGGTGACCTCCTGGTTGCAAACCAGATGCTCTCCCAACTGAGCTAATTCCCCTCTCTATAATAGGGGCCTTAACTCGAAAATCAATATTAAGTTTGACATCTTAATCACCTAATATCGTGGGCCTAACTGGAGTTGAACCAGTGACCTCACGCTTATCAGGCGTGCGCTCTAACCACAACTGAGCTATAGGCCCAATATAAAACAACGTATGTATGGCGGTTAATCTTATATACAAAGAAATTGATATAAATCCTTTCGAATTTATATATTTTCTCCATAGAAAGGAGGTGATCCAGCCGCACCTTCCGGTACGGCTACCTTGTTACGACTTCGCCCCAATTACCGATCTTACCTTGGATTGCTCCCTCTTACAAAAGTAAGTTGGGACACAATCTTCTGATACTACCGGCTTTCATGGCGTGACGGGCGGTGTGTACAAGGCCCGGGAACGTATTCACCGCGGCATGCTGATCCGCGATTACTAGCGATTCCACCTTCATGGAGTCGAATTGCAGACTCCAATCCGAACTGAGATTGGTTTTGGGGATTGGCTCCACCTCACGGTATTGCTACCCTTTGTACCAATCATTGTAGCACGTGTGTAGCCCTGGACTTAAGGGCCATGAGGACTTGACGTCATCCCCACCTTCCTCACCGTTATCCGGCGCAGTATCTCTAGAGTGCCCAGCATTACCTGATGGTAACTAAAGACAGGGGTTTTGCTCGTTGCGGGACTTAACCCAACATCTCACGACACGAGCTGACGACAGCCATGCAGCACCTTTGTAGCAGTCCCGAAGGAAAATCTGGTTTCTCAGACTGTCCACTACAATTCAAGCCCAGGTAAGGTTCTTCGCGTTGCATCGAATTAAACCACATGCTCCACCGCTTGTGCGGGCCCCCGTCAATTCCTTTGAGTTTCCATCTTGCGACTGTAGTCCCCAGGTGGAGCACTTAATGCGTTAACTTCGGCACTGAAAATTTAATTTCCAACACCTAGTGCTCATCGTTTACAGCGTGGACTACCAGGGTCTCTAATCCTGTTTGCTACCCACGCTTTCGCGCCTCAGCGTCAGTAATGGACCAGGAAATAGCCTTCGCTACCGGTATTCTTCCTGATATCTACGCATTTCACCGCTACACCAGGAATTCTATTTCCCCCTTCCATACTCAAGAATAACAGTATTGATGGCAAGCTTATGGTTAAGCCACAAGATTTCACCACCAACTTATTATCCCGCCTACGCGCCCTTTATACCCAGTGATTCCGAACAACGCTAGCTCCCCCCGTATTACCGCGGCTGCTGGCACGGAATTAGCCGGAGCTTTCTCTGGAGGTACCGTCAAATCTGTTAAAAACAGACTATTCTTCCCTCCTAACAGGGTTTTACACTCCTTAGAGCTTCATCACCCACATGGTGTTGCTGGGTCAGGCTTTCACCCATTGCCCAATATTCCTCACTGCTGCCTCCCGTAGGAGTCAGGCC
>JAWODZ010000084.1:0-17251 GCA_046483025.1 bacterium | reverse complement strand
AATGTGATTAATTTAAAAAAAGAATAAAAAATTGGAGTAGGAAAATGGCAAAATATCAAATTGCAATGCTTCCCGGTGATGGAGTTGGTAATGATGTTATGGAAGCAGCTAAGATTGTTTTAGACAAGATTGATTTAGATGCTGACTATATTTATGGTGATGTGGGCTGGGAGTTCTGGAAAAAAGAAGGTGATCCGCTGCCTCAAAGGACTATTGATTTACTGAAAAATACTGACTGTTGTCTTTTTGGCGCTATAACTTCCAAGCCAAAGGAAGAAGCTGAACAGGAATTAAAGCCGGAATTAAAAGAGAAAGGGTATGTGTATTTCAGTCCTATAGTCAGATTAAGACAGGAATTTAATCTTCGTACCAATTTAAGACCCTGTAAGGCGTATCCGGGAAATCCCTTAAATTACAGGGATGATATTGATCTGGTTGTATTCAGAGAGAATACGGAAGGTTTGTATTCAGGAGTGGAATTTCATCCGGTTCCGGAAGAATTTAAAAATACAATTATTAAGCTTCATTCAAGAGCAGAAAAGTTTAAGGATGTATCTTTAAATGATTTGGCTGTATCATGCAGAATATTTACCAGAAAAGCATGTCAGAATATAGTCCGGGATGCCTTTGAATATGCCAAAGATCATGATTATCCTTCAGTTACAGTTGTTGAGAAACCCAATGTTATTAGAGAGACTTCCGGCCTTATGGTACGTGAAGCACGAAAAATAGCCCGGGATTATCCGGGTATTGAATTGTGGGAAACCAACATTGATGCTATGTGTATGTGGCTGGTAAAGAATCCTCAAAATTATAATGTATTGGTTTCCAGTAATATGTTTGGTGATATTGTGTCAGACTTGTGTGCCCAACTTGTAGGAGGGTTGGGATTTGCCTGCAGCGGGAATATTGGGGATGATTATGCTGTTTTTGAACCCACTCATGGTTCTGCACCTAAGTATGCTGGTAAATATAAAGTTAATCCTCTGGCTATGGTATTCTCCTGCAAATTAATGCTGGACTGGCTTGGAGAAAGTAAGAGAGCGGATTCTATTGAAAAAGCGGTATCAGAAGTGATTAGCAGCGGGGAGGTACAAACCTATGATATGGGCGGATCTGATTCGACTATTGATGTTGCGAAAAGTATTTCTGAAAAGATTTAATTTGATTAAAAGTACAAACTAATAAAAAAATATTTTTTTTAAAAAAAGTTGACTTTTTGTAAATTTTTTCTTATAATTTAATGAGTTAAGAATGAAATAGTAATTTAATAGTTTTTATTAATAATTAATTTAGGAGGTAAATACTCATGTTAGAATATTTTCATCAAGGCGGCGGATTTATGTGGCCAATTCTTTTTATACTGATTTTAGGATTAGCTATTAGTATTGAAAGATTTATATCTTTATTCAGGGCTGGTGTTAATACCAGAAAATTTATTGATGAGGTTACCAAGGCTCTTGACAAAGGAGGATCTAAAGGTGCAATTAAAGTTTGTCAGGATACCAGAGGTCCAGTAGCATCTGTGTTTCATGCAGGTTTATTGAGAATAGGAAGAGGTTTAGAACATGTTGAAAAAGCAATCAGTAATGCAGGTTCAATTGAAATGGCTTTTTTAGAGAGAAATATGTCCTGGTTATCAACTTTTATTAGTATTGCCCCTATGCTTGGTTTTACCGGAACAGTCGTAGGAATGATTAAAGCATTCGAAGATATTGCTCAGGCAAATGATATTTCTCCTGCAATTGTTGCTGATGGTATTTCAATTGCTCTTCTTACAACATGTTTTGGGCTTATTGTTGCTATTATTCTTCAATTATTTTATAATTTTTTCATCTCTAAAATTGATAGTCTGGTTATTGATATGGAAGAATCTTCAGTTGAGCTGATTGATCATTTAGCAGAAGAAGAAAAATAACAGGTTAAGGAGACTTTAGGCCATGATGTTAGAAAATAAAAGAACAAGAGATGTTGAGATCCCAACTGCTTCATTAGCTGATATTGCATTTCTTCTGTTAACTTTTTTCTTGGTTACTACCAGTTTAAATACTGATAAGGGTTTAGGACTGACATTACCCGCAAAAGGGAAGGCAAAGCCGATTCCCAAGCAAAATATAGCAAGTCTTTTGATTAATAATCAGGGTGGAGTAATGTTGGATGAAGAAAGAGTAGAAGTTAACCAGATAAAAGATATTGTAAAGAACAGACTTGCTCAAAATGATAAACTTATTGTTTCAATTAAAACAGCAGAAAGAACAAAATATCAGCATTTTATAAGAGTTTTAGATCAGGTTCTAATGGCAAATGCGACAAAAATATCAATTGCGGAACCAGCGTCTTAAATTTTTCAGGAGTAACTTTTATGAAAATTTCGAGGAAATCTAAGGTAAAAACAGAAATTCCGACTGCTTCATTGCCGGATATTGTTTTTATGCTTCTTCTCTTTTTTATGGTAACTACTGTATTTCAACAATATTCTGGAATACCGGTAAATTTACCTGAAGCAAAGAAGATAAAGAAGCTGGAAGCAAAAAAGAATGTGACTAGCTTATATGCTAATCAAACAGGCGAGATAATGATTGATGATAAATTTGTGGATTTGAATAGAATCCGGCATATAATGTATGAAAAAAGAGTAGAAAATCCAAAGCTGATTGTTTCTCTTAAAGTAGATAGATTTTCAGACATGACTTTATTAACTGATATTCATGAAGAATTGAGAGAAGCAGATGCTTTAAAAGTTAATTATTGTGCAAAATATGGACAATGATGGGAGGTGAAAGAAGATGGCGAGTAAAGAACTGAGGGGAAAAAATCCTTCAAAAGATTTAAAAATTCAATATAGAAAAATATTTGAATTAAGTTTAATTATTTCACTTGTGCTAATGATTGTTGTTTTGCAGGGTTTCAAGACATTTGAAGGAAAAGAGGAGGTTGTTGAAAAAAAATTATCTCATCTTGATATTGAAGAAGTTCCGCAAACAGAACAGCAGAAGTCCGCAGCACCTCCGAGCAGACCTACTGTACCCATACCTTCTGAAGATGAAACCCTTCCAGAGGATGAAACCATTGATGATACAATGTTGGATATGTCAGACGAAGCACCACCTCCACCACCACCTCCCGATGATCAATCTGTACAAGTCAAGTTTATTCCACATGATGAACCGCCCGAGCCAGTAGGAGGGTATAGTGCTATACAGAGAAATTTAACCTATCCTGAAATTGCCTTAAAAGCAGGAGTTGAAGGTCAGGTTTTAGTATGGGCTTTTGTTGATAAAGCAGGAAATGTAACTAATACCCAGGTAAAAAAAAGTTTAGGTAATAATGGTTGTGACGAGGCAGCTGTTAAAGCAATCAAGAGTGTAAAGTGGAAACCTGCAAAACAACGCGATGATCCGGTTGGTGTTTGGGTAATGGTACCGGTTGAGTTCAAATTGAGATAAATATATTCAGTAAATATTTGGATGCATAAATCTAAAGGCGGTGTATATTATACACTGCCTTTTTTATTAAAATAGTATGAAGTTTATAGATGAAGTTGAGATTACAGTGGTGAGTGGAAAAGGCGGAAATGGTTGTGTAGGTTTCCGGCGTGAAAAGTATGTTCCCAATGGCGGACCAGATGGAGGAGATGGAGGAAGAGGTGGAGATATCATTTTTAAAAGTAATAATAATTTATCTACACTGGCAGATGTGCGTCATGTTAGTACTTATAAAGCAGAAAATGGTAAAAACGGGAGCGGAAGTAATAAAAAAGGGAAAAATGGTAAATCGGTGATTATTCATGTTCCATGTGGCACTATTATAAAAGATGGAAAAAATAATAAAATTTTATCTGACCTAAATAAAAACAATCAAGAATTTTTGGCTGCAAAAGGGGGAAGAGGCGGCAGAGGTAATACACGTTTTAAGCAGGCCTCAGTACAATCTCCTGATTTTGCTGAACAAGGAGGCGAAGCTCAGGTCAGGGAATTGAAATTGGAATTAAAGTTATTGGCTGATGTTGGCATTGTTGGTTTGCCGAATTCCGGTAAATCAACCCTACTCTCACGAATTTCATCAGCAAAACCAAAAGTTGCTGCTTATCCGTTCACCACCTTAGTTCCAAATTTAGGAATTGTTGAATATGATAAGTATAAGACTTTTGTCGTTGCTGATGTTCCCGGATTAATTGAAGGTGCCCATGCAGGGAAAGGACTGGGAATTAAATTTCTTAAACATGTTGAAAGAACAGATATATTGGTGGTTACAATTTCTGCTGAATCAGAAGATTTCGATAAAGTTTTTCAAATGATTTATAATGAATTAGAGAGTTTTAATAAATCTTTAACTGAGAAACCAATGATTTTTGCCATTTCAAAAGTAGATATTTTATCGGATGAACAAATGAAACTACTCCCTTCCACAATCAGGGGAAAAGAGGTGGTGACAATTTCCTCAATAACCGGATTTGGGTTAGACAGATTAATCAATAGAATTATATCATTTTTATAAAAGAATGGATGAATTATATAATTTATTAAGACTAATTGGTGTAAACGGGATTGGTAATAAGCGTATATTGAAATTAGTGAAATCTCTGGGAAGTTTGGATTCAGTATTTAAGGCTTCAGTCCAGGAAATTATAGATTTTACTGGTGTTAAATATGAAATTGCATCTCAAATTCGAAAAGATACATATAAAAGATTTGCCGATAAGCAAATTTCTGAAGTAAAAAAGAACAATTTCAGCGTATTAACCTATTGGTCTCCTGATTACCCCGATACATTAAAGAGACTATTTAACCCGCCTGTTATTCTGTTTTATAAGGGAGATATTCAAAAAAAAGATTTTAACAGTATAGCAGTTGTAGGCATGAGGATGCCTTCTCAATATGGGAAAAGAGCAACAGAATATTTTTGTAAAGAGTTAATATCTTATGGAATTACAATTGTCAGTGGGATGGCTCGCGGAATCGATTCGGTTGCACATAGATGTTCTTTACAAAACAAGGGGAGAACTTTAGCAATACTGGGGTCTGGATTAGATGTATGTTATCCGCCCGAAAACAAAGAGTTATTCAGAAATATTGTAAAATCCGGGGCAGTGATATCGGAATTCCCCTTGCATACACCACCTAATAAAGAAAATTTTCCCAGAAGAAATAGATTAATCAGTGCTTTTTCAAAAGGAACATTGGTTGTAGAGGGAGGAATCAAAAGTGGTGCCTTGATAACTGCCTATTATGCACTTGATCAGGGAAAAGAAGTGTTTGCCGTACCGGGAAAAATAAATAGTAAAAAAAGTAAAGGGCCCCATAAATTAATTAAAGAAGGCGCTAAATTAGTTGAAAGAGTTGATGATATTTTAGAGGAAATTTCATCTTTTGAAAGTATTAATAGATCAGTGAGCAGTTATAAAGATGAGAATGAAATCTTAAAGGCTCTTTCTAGTGAGGAAGTAAAATTATGGGATGTGTTAACCAGTGATCCTATTCATATTGATACAATTGCGATTAAAGCCGGAATAAGCACCTCAGAAGCACTGTCATTACTTTTATCCATGGAGCTCAAAGATTGTGTGAAACAGATAACTGGAATGAAATTTATAAGAAATTAATATGAATACAAAAGTCTCTATTATAAAATGTGAAGAGTATAATCGTCAGGAAGTATTTGATGCAGTACACGATGCTTTAGAGTTGATCGGGGGTATTGAAAAATTTGTAAAAAAAGGTCAAAAAGTACTTTTGAAACCAAATATGCTTTCAGCTAAAAATCCTAAAAAAGCAATTACTACCCATCCTCTAATTCTTGAAGCCATGATAAAAGAAGTAAGGAGTGCAGGCGGCGAAGTATGGATAGGAGACAGTCCTTCCGGTGCCATAAAAGGAGTAAAACGGTGCTGGGTTAATACTGGATTTTTGGATGTTGCTGAGAAAATGAAAGTAAGACTAATAAATTTTGAGACTGGTGGCACAGAGATCAGAGATATTGAAGGAGAAAAATTTCATTTTACTGAATCATTTTTTAAAGCTGATGTTGTAATAAATCTTCCTAAGTTTAAGACTCATGGATTTACCCTTTATACCGGGTGCATAAAAAATATGTTTGGGACTTTACCGGGATTACAAAAAGCTTTTGTGCATAAAAGATATCCTCATCCTGAAAGTTTTAGTAAAAAACTGGTTGATATATATGAGTGTGTAATTCCTTCACTACATCTTATGGATGGAATTTGGGGGATGGAAGGAGAAGGCCCGGCAACTGGTAAAAAGCGTAAGACAGGTCTGATTCTGGCTGGCTCAGATGGAGTTGCTCTGGATACAGTAGCAAGTCTCATTATGGGTTTTGCTGAAAATGAGGTTGATATGATACGAATAGCTGGGCAGAGAGGTCTGGGAGTAAATAATCTGGGGAAAATCAAAGTTGTAGGAAATAAAATTGATGATGTTAAATTCGATGATTTTAAACTGCCTTCCAACAGATTAATAAAGCTCGTCCCCGAATTTCTGATGAAGTTAGTAGGAAGATTGATTTGGGTAAAACCAGAGGCAAATAAAAATATATGTACCTCCTGTGGACAATGTGAAAGAAGTTGTCCGGTAGGAGCAATTCAGATGGTTGATAAATATCCTGTTATAGATTATAAGGTCTGTATAAACTGTTTGTGTTGTAATGAATCTTGTCCCGAAGGTGCAATTGAGCAAAAATTGAGCTGGCTGGCAAGAAAAATTTCCTGATAGTTGATTTAATCAGCAGTAAGATAAAAATGGTTGATTTATGATGTAAAAATTTGTATATTTAATCCGTTTTATTACATAGGAGGGCTAGTCCTAACTGGTAAGGCAGCGGTCTTGAAAACCGCCGGGTTTTTGCCCTTGGGAGTTCGAATCTCTCGCCCTCCGCTACATTAAACTGTGTATTTTTACGGAGAGGTGGCCGAGCTGGCTGAAGGCACAGGTTTGCTAAACCTGCGTAGAGGTAACTCTACCGAGGGTTCGAATCCCTCCCTCTCCGCATTTTTTCTTATGATAAATCACACCCAAAAAATAGTAAAAGTTCGTTTTGCTCCCAGTCCTACCGGATATCTTCATATCGGCAGTGCCAGGACTGCTATTTTTAACTACCTGTTTGCTAAACATCATCATGGTAATTTTTTAATAAGGATTGAAGATACGGATAAAGTCAGATCTGACCCTAAGCTGATAGCCGCAATATTAAGAAATTTAGAGTGGCTGGGTCTAAAATGGGATGATGAACCTATCTATCAATCCCAAAGGATTGATAGCCATACACACATCTGTGAAAAACTTCTGAAAAAACATAATGCTTATTATTGTTTTTGTGATCCTGAGGAATTAAAAGAGAAGAAAGATCGGGCTTTAAAGAAGAATGGTGAGTATAAATATGACAGAACTTGTCTTCAATTATCCGAAAAAGATATTAAAGAAAAGTTAAGAAAAGGTGAATCTTATGCAATCCGCTTTTATATTCCTGAGGGGGAGATAGAATTTTATGATTTGGTTCGGGGCAAGATTCATATCCAAAATCAACAATTAGATGATTTTATAATTCAAAGAAGAGATGGAACTCCGGTGTATCAGGTTGCAGTTGTAGCTGATGATCATGATATGGAGATTACCCATGTTATCCGGGGCGATGATCATATTTCCAATACTCCCAAACAAATTTTACTTTACCAGGCCCTGGGATGGAAGGTTCCTGAATTTGCCCATATCCCCTTAATGCTGGGACCGGATAAAAAACGGCTGTCAAAAAGACATGGGGCAGTTTCTTTGGACGAATACCAAAAAGAAGGATATTTACCTAATGCACTGTTTAATTTTCTTTCACTTCAGGGATGGTCTCCCAAGGATAACCGGGAAATATTATCAGAAAAGGAATTAATTCATTTATTTGACTTGAAGGATATTTCTGGTAATGCTGCTGTATTCAATGAAGAAAAGCTTATCTGGATGAATAAGCAGTATATTAGTCAGATGGACATCAATTCTCTTTTCAAGACTGTTGAAGATGATTTAAAAGGCAAATTAAATGTAAATGAATCTTTCATAGAAAATAAGAGATCATATATTCTTGAATGTCTCAAATTAATGCAGCTGAGAATGGAAAAAACTGTAGAATTTTCATCCAAAGGGATTTATTTTTTTAAAGATCCGGATGAATATAAAGAGAAGGCAATAAAAAAATATTTAAAAAAAGAGGGTGTTAAATCCAGGCTGAAATTGTTAGAGGATAGATTAAAAGAATGCAGTGATTGGTCAGAGGAAACACTGGAAAAGTTAGTAAGAGGGTTAGCAGCAGAACTTGATATAGGAGCTGGAAAGATTATTCACCCTTTGAGAGTAGCTCTTACCGGCTGCAGTGCAAGTCCGGGTATTTTTGAATTAATGCGGGTATTGGGGCAAGATACAGTGCTGAGGCGAGTACATACATGTGTTGAATATCTGGAATAGTTATAAAAAATTAATTTGCAAAAGATATTTTTTTTGGTTATTTTTTAAATCGTCTAAGTTTCATACTTAAGTTTTTTAAGATAAAATAAAGGGGATAAAATTGTCACCAAACTACCAAAATCAGCACCTTTATTTCTATTATTTATTTATAACTTTAATAACAGTTATTTTATTATTTACACCACTCATGCCGGCAAAAGCACAGTTAAGAAATGTAACCGATTATTTTAAAAAAAATATTTCCTTAAGCGGACAAGCAAGTGTTTATGGAGAATTGTATGGGATCAAAGGAGCTGATAGAAGACGGCCGTCCTCTACGCAGAGATTATCCATTACTCCTTTGCTTACTTTTTCTGAATATTTTTCTCTTTCCATACATGTAATGCTTTCTACCGAAGAATCCTATGCTCGACAAAATATGAATATTATGGGATTGCATCCGGTCTGGCAGTGGGGGAGAGCACACCTGGGTGATTATTCGGAGCGATTTTCGCAGTATACCTTTAACGGAGTAAATGTTACTGGAGCTGAGGTAGATCTTTATCCCGGTCTATGGAGATTTACTGTGGGCGGAGGGCAGACCAGAAGGGCTGTTCAGGGTAATATTGCCAATGAAAGTTATGATCAGTTTCTCTTTGCATCCCGGATAGGTTATGGCGATACCAAAAAATCTTTTATCCATCTCCTTTTTATGAAGGCAAAGGATGACCCTGGTTCCCTCACGAAACCGGATGATTGGGAATACGACCAGGTCATACCGGATACCATGGGTACGGAATTGGACACCATCTGGGTAGAGCCGCCCTATAATCCCTATTCTGTAACTCCGGAAGAAAATTTTGTGGCAGGTTTTATATCTCAGTTAAATGTTGTTGATAACCGTATAGTATTGAAGGTTGAAGGAAGCGGCAGTGCCTATACCAAAGATTTGAATGCAGAGAAAGTTCAGATGGACAGTCTATCTATACCTGAGTGGTTGAGAAAACCTCTGAGTACAATTTTTTCTCCTAGAACGAGCTCCAATATTGACTATGCTGTACAAACGAATCTGGAGTTGAATTTTAAAAATGTTAAAACAGATATAGGGTATGAATTCATTGGTCCCGGTTATATTTCACTTGGTACTCCTTCAACTGTTAATGATCGTCAAAAATTAATTGTTAACTCATCTCTACGGTTAAAAAATCATCGAATTAGACTTGGCTGGCAAAGAATGTCAAACAATTTGCTTAAGCAGAAGGAAGAAACAAATATCCGTAATCAGGTACAAGCTCAACTACATTCTCACACAAAAAAATGGCGTTCACAATTTAGTATTCATTATCTTGACATGTCGGGTGATGCTGCGGTGGATTCTATGGGATGGGATTATGACAATATAATTCTTTCTACTCATCAAGCCTATGTTTTTGGCAGAGAAAGTATGGTACGACAACTGGGTTTACAGTATACTTTTCAAAAATCGAACAAAAATATGCCTTCTCAAATCACAAAGTCAACATATCATACGCTTAACCTGACCGGCAGTATAAAATGTGCCGAGAAACTCAATATGAATGTGTCATCTGGCTTATCGTTTAGAAACACTGGATCCCAGAATTCTTATACTACTCAGGTGTATTCAATTCGTCTTTCTCATACAGCTTTACAAAATAAACTTTCTAACTCTCTGTTCAGTTCTTCATCCCTGGTTCGTGATACTCGCATGTTTCGTGTCGGAATTAATTCAAGCTATCGCTTATCACGTCAAAATCAAATTATTTTCAATTTATCATATAACTCTTTCCAAGGTACACGTAATTTCCAAGAGTTGAGAACCAGTTTACGATTGTCTCATGTTTTTTGAAAAAAATGTATTGACTCATTTATGGAGTTAGCTATGAGAAAACAAATCATTATTTTAGGTTCATTACTCCTTTTAATAACTCTTTTTATATTTTGTTATCAAGTCATTGAACCAGAATATGGTAATCTCCTGATTACCATAAAATGGCCAGCTGGCAATGATAATAAACTACAATCGTCCGGTAATGATACTTTACAATTTGATTATAAAAAAAATGGATTTTCAAATAAGAGTCAAAAGCACTCTGAGAATCTTCCACCTTCAGACTTTAAGAAACAGAAAATAACCAACGCAAGACAAAATAATTCCTTAAAAGGTTATAATGAAATTGTTATATTGCGATTTACTCTTAATCCCGGCGGGCTGGTTTTTGAGTTCAATGTGAGTGATAGTGTATATACTATTCAGGCAGAATTGGGGATCTATAATTTAGTTGTAGAAGCTTTGGACAGTCAGGGAGCTGTAATATTCAGAGCAGATACAACTGAAATATTGATACAACCCAATGCCAATAATAATATTACCCTGTGGATTACTCCCAATTACCCTTCGGTAGCACCGGAATTTATCGGATTTTCTGAAATTAATGTGAATAATAATGGTGAGTATAGGTTAGTATGGAGTTCTGTTCCCAGGGCAGAAAATTATACGTTGGAAGAGGGATATGACATTAATTTTCTATCTTCTCAATCTTTATACAGCGGACAGGATACAACTTTTCAGGTGAGTGGCAAGGATGATAGTACTTATTACTATCGGGTCAGGGCTGAGAATGATGTTGATATATCTCCCTGGAGCAATACCATTGCTTTTCAGGTAGAGAATGTCAGTGAATTAATCATGGAAACAGATTCCCTTCCGGATGGTTCGGTGGGCGGTATATATTCAGCCAAAGTTAATGCCTCCGGTGGTTTACTGCCTTATAGCTGGGAGATTGAATCCGGTTCCTTACCTCCGGGATTAGAAACAGATTTTAGTTATGATGATAATGTTTCCCTGGGTATTATTGGTAATCCTACAGAACTGGGGAGTTTTGAATTTACCCTTAAAGTTACAGACAGCAGTAGTCCTCAACAGATGGTTTCAAAACTACTAAAAATCGAGGTGAATGAGGCATTATTACAAATAATCACGGATATACTTCCAAAAGGGAGAGTTGATAGTTTGTACGAAACAACAATTGATGCTTCTGGAGGTACTCCGCCTTATAATTGGGAAGTTATATCTGGTTCATTACCTCCGGGATTGAATACAGATTCTTCTTATGAAGATAATGTTTCTTTAGATATAACCGGCAGTCCTGCAGAGCCAGGTGTGTATGAATTTACACTACAAATTTCAGATAGTAGTATACCGGTACAAACAGTTTCCAAACAAATGAGTCTAACAATAGATCCATGCTTGTTACAGATAACTACCAAAGCACTGAAAAGCGGGAGAGTGGATACATATTATGAAGTAAGGGTTGATGCAAAAGGGGGCAGTGAAGGAAACTGGAAATGGAGGAAAACTTCGGGTAATATACCGGATGGGCTTAGATTGGTAGATAATGGATCGTGTGCCTGGATTCTCGGAACACCGGAAAAAATAGGATCTTTTTTGTTTACTGTTACAGTAACAGATAATGTATATCCTGAACTCATTGATTCCAAAGAGTTTACTATCCATATAGGTGAACCTTCTGATTGGGTAAATATCACTACTGCATCGCCGCTGCCTGATGGTACTCAGGGAGTATTCTATTCACAGAATATTGATGCTGAAGGTGGTATTGTGGACTGGAGCTGGTCTATAATTAGCGGAACACTTCCGGAAGGTATTAATTTCTATGATTTTTTTGAAGTAGGACGTGTTCAAGGTACCCCCGCAGAAAATGGTACTTTTAATTTTACAGTCAAGGTTCAGCATAATATGTATGCGGGTGTAAGTGATACAAAGTCATTTTCCCTGACTATCAATGCATCTTCATTTACCATTACTACTTCTTCCCCTCTGCCCGATGGTGAAGTTGATTTCTGGTATGAAACAAATGTTAATGCATCGGGAGGAGTACTACCATACGAATGGGTTGTTGTAGATGGGTCATTACCTCCGGGTCTGTATTTGGAGGGAAATGCGGATGGTTCGGTCACTATAGTAGACACACCTACTGCTGCAGGTACTTATGAATTTACCTTAGAGGTGATAGATGATAGTGGCCCACCTCAAACTGCAACTAAAGTCTTTAGTATAACCATAAATTGATTAAATAAATTACTTTTAGTCATGCTAAACATTTAAATATAAAAGGCTGAAACCAATGAAAAACATAACACGATTTTTTCTAGTTGTTCTTTTCTGCACAATAGCGGTTTTGGGTTATGCCCAGAATTGGAATGCTGTGATTACAATCGATCCCTATCCTTCTCCCTATATCAGTGACTGGCAGAATAATCCTACTATTGCCAGTCTGGAAGTTCAGAATAATACTCAGAAAGCGGATGTGGTGGTTATTACTATTGATGTATTTGATGAGGATGGGAGTCTCTGTGTGCAGGGAACAAGCCAGCGGGTATTGGTTAATCCGGGAGAACCATTACTGATCAATACATCCGGATATACAGACTGGCAAACAGAGTTTATAGATGAAAACTTGAGACAGCAGATTAACCGTACGGGTATGTTTCCGGAAGGAACCTATGAAGCAACTGTCACTATAAAAAATCTGTGGGGCACTGTACTGGTTCAGGATGTAAGTGCTTTTTTTACCATTTCTCATCCTGAGCCACCGGAGTTGATTTATCCCTTAGACGGTGAAGAAATTTTCAATAAATATCCCGTTTTTCAATGGATCCCACCAAATATTCCTGCTGGAAGAAATATTGTGTATACTATCCGGATTGTAGAATTAATGACCGGACAGACACCGAATATGGCTTTAGCCTCTAATTATCCTCATTTTGAAAATTTTAATATAGTAGAAACGAATTTCGAATATCCCATAGATGCACTTGCTCTGGAACCCAACAAGACCTATGCCTGGCAGGTACAGGCTCTTGATTATCAAGGCAGAGCAGCTACCAAAAATAAAGGTAAAAGCATCATTGGGCTCTTTACTACACCTGCATCTTTTGAAGGTGAACTGCCGGTTTTACAGTTAATTTCTCCGGTAGACAATACTTTATTAACTACCAGCAATCCTACCTTTGAATGGATTGAACCCCTGGTCACAATCTCTGGCCAGATATACTATACCATTACTGTTTGTGAGGTGGCTACAGGACAAACTCCAGAACAGGCAATGGGATCCAATACACCCCATTTTATTAATGCAGCTACAATTACTCAAACTGAATTCCAATATCCTGCCTTTGCCTCAGCTCTGGAAACTGGTAAAAATTATGCCTGGCAGGTAAGAGCTCTGGATCAATACGGTCAGCCGGTGACTGCTAATGAGGGGAAGAGTGAAGTAAGATCATTCACTGCCGGAGGAGAAGCACCGGTGTTTGTGGAGACTATATTACTTCCTGAAAAACTTCCTCTACCTGCAGAGGAAATTGCCTATTTACGGTTAAAGAATGGGGAAACACCATTGGTGAATTATTCCTTTTCTCCTGATTCTTCAGAAATTACTGTCTCTTCCACATCCCCGGGCACTACTCCTTTAGAATTTCCCTGCTTTCAGGGAGACATGTTTAACCCTCCTCAGTTAGGTGCAACGGTAAGTGTTACTTTTGATCGTTACACTCTGGAAATACTTACTGGTGATATCACGGCTTCCCCCAGGCTGGATACTGAATCACCCTTTAATCTGGCCCGGCTGGGTGTGCCGGCAGCAATTCAAAATATTCAGTATCAGCCCGGGAGCGGAGAGTTTTCCTTCTCGGCAGTGCTGAGCCTTTTCAATACATTGTTCAGATCATCTCCGGTCAGTTTAATCTTATCATCTTCGGGAATTATCTCCGGAACTGTACCTGATCAGCTTGTAACCGCAAATGTTCCTTTGATTGATGAAACCCAGAGGCTGGTTTATGCTCCCCAATCCATACAGGGTGAAATATGGTCTTCTCTGGTGTCAGATATTCATCAAACCAATCTGGATATCAATGGTGCTTTAGTATTTTTACCGTATCGATCAAATTCTCAGGAGCGATCCATATCTCTGGATTTAAATATTCAGGGAGAAAATACAAGCATTACTTCTTACGGCAATATTCCGGAACCGGAAGGTATTACCGTACCTGTCGGGCCCATGAGTCTGAACCTGCACAATTTTGTTTGTAATACCTTTACCTGGTCTTCCGATTACCAAGCCTGGGATTTTGATTTTATTTTTGATGTAAATCTTTCTTTAACCGATTTTCAGCCCCACCTGCATTTACCCCGAATGTCTTCAGTACATCTGACTACAGAGGGGTTTGATTTTCCTCAGGTCTCCATTCCGGATTTGACATTTGAGAATTTTTTTGCTTTTCAGGATATCCAGATAAAGCCCTATGCTTTCCGTATGGATGCTCATACATTTGACTGGTTCGGCTGGTCCGGGAAGGATATAGGGGATTGGGGTTTCAGATTTGATTTCAAGGTTAAATTTTTCGATCTTCCTTCCCGGTTATCGGAATTTTCAAATGAAATTAACCGCAATCCTTTAACAGTTCTGGATGCATCCTATATTAACGGTAATTTTTCAGGCAGTATCGAACCTCGAAATTATCCTACTCCGATCTCAGCACCATTTAACCATGCCAGCAGTTCCGGTCTCCTGATCGAAAACATTACAGGTGAATTCAGGGAAGAGCAGGGAATACCTGTTATTGATTTTTCAGTATCGGCAGATGTAATTCTTCCCTCAACTGCTGGTGAAGGACACCAAACAGTAGATTTGGGTGATACCAGAGTGAATATGAGTACACAGGGTATTTTTAAGGGACAGTCCCCATCCTTTACTCTTTCTCATCCCTTACCCTGGGAGCAGCTTCAGATTAATACCATTTCATCTGAACTGGTGCTGGATGAGGATGAAAACCAGCAAACTGCAGTATTGGATCTGGAAGGGACTATCACCATCCCAGTAACTCAGAATTCGTCGGTAAATGCTGAAGGTTCAGGTAAGTTTGATTTGGTTAAAGAACAAATAAACGAGGGAGAATTCACCATTAGTGATCCTTTTATCATTGAGGTTCCTGCATTTACCTCTATACCTGCAATGCAATTGCGCTGTGTACAGGGTGCTGTGGTGAATCCCAGCGGACTTCAACTTAAGGACGGATCAGGAGAACTCATACTTACAGGAACTCCTGTTTCCCTGACCTATAGTGATAATGTGACTTTCAGCCTTCCTGATCTGGCTTTGGTATCCGGCATTATTTCTTTTGATAACTCTTTTGCCTTTCAAATAAGCAATCTCTCCAGTAATACGGATGCCATGCAGTGGATGGCGGTTGAAGCCGGGGCATCACCTCAGACAACACTTGACAATCTTATTCTTCCTCTTCCTGGTTCAGTGACCATTAAAAATGGTGTACTCACAGCCGGGGGAAATTCTTCGGCATCGGTCTTTTTTAACAACAAGATGTTCAGCAATTTAGAAGCACGATTCTCTAATGATTTTTCCGTAGTATTTCACTCGGTAAATGTCGGTTCGGGACGGGTTGACTTTTATTCCAATAATGATCAGGTGGCATATCTTGACAGTACTGGTTTCTGGCCGGGTGAATTTTTTATGGTGGACAGTCTTTTCAGCATACTGCCCCTGCCGGATTCTACCATTGCTTATGTCAAGCTGCAGGATGAACAGGGAAACAGTCTGGTAAGTGTGGAAAAGACTGGCGAGAACGTACGGTTGTTTACTCAAAATGGCCAAACAGCAGATCTGTATCTGCCTGCTTTATCCTTTAATTCCAATAATATTCCTGTGGTACAAACCAGCCTGGATGTGGTGGTCAACCCTTCCACGTTTCGCATGGTAAGCGGTTCTCTGTCTCTCACTGCACCCTCCGGAGACGAACTGGTTTCCCTGACCGCTTCGGGGATGCCTTTGAAAGTAACTGCTCTCGAGTATAATAACGCTGAAGGTGAATTTAACCTGTATGCGGATCTTAAACCCATACTACCCGGAGCTTTCCAGGGAGCTGATCTTATTGCCGAAAATATTACATTAACAGCTCAGGGATTTGAAACCTTTGATACAGGCTACTCTTCTACTTATAAAGAAGGCACTCCGGCAGTTTCTGTAGATATCGGTGAATATTTACAGGTTACCCTGGATGGAATGCGGGTAAATGTTGCCTCGGATCCTGATTCGGTGCTGTTCTCCGGCAATATTCTGGTAGATCTGTTTACCAGCCAGAACAGTACCCAGCCCTATGCCATTCACTACTACGCGGATTTAGGTACGGACAGTGCCCGGTTTTATTTTGATACATCCAACTGGACAAATGGAACCTTACCCTTTGGCTGTGGTACATTTCAGGTAATAACTTCCAACGGAGTTCCCGGGATATCAGTGTCTGCACCCATACATAAAAATACTTTTGAATTTACAATTCTGCAGGGTATCCTTTCTCTCAATAATTTATGCCAGGGATTTAATCTTACCATCGAGGATTTTAACATCAATCAGGATGGTATAAGTATTCCGGATGTCAGTTTTACTCAGGGCAATGAACAAATACTTTCACTGTTTGGTACTGATGTCACAGTTAATGGCATTTCCTTTGATGTTCCTTCCTCGGGAGTGCTGGAAATGCTTTTTAATGGATCCATGATGCTGTTTGGAAAAAATATCAATTTTTCTGGTCTGTCAATAAGCACCGATTGTTCCATCGGCAACAAAAAATTGTCCATAAATCCGGTTGATTTGGTAGATGGTTCTCTTTCTCTTGATTCTCTGCGTATTCAGAATAACATTCTTATGATTCATGGTAACTTTACTTCCATTGAACCGTTTGATGACATGTCCAGT
>JAWODZ010000215.1:0-4820 GCA_046483025.1 bacterium | reverse complement strand
ATATAATAATTTTGTTATTTTAAACTGTGTTATTTTCTCAAATGTAATAATATTAGGTGTTTTAACAGTTATATTTGTTATCTGCTGATATAATAATTTTTTTTAATTTTACCTATTGCCTCATTTATACATAAATATTCAGAAAAACAGAGTTTGGCATGTTATTTGAAGGTTCATAAGTGAATTAAATTATCAAAGTTATAAGTATTGAAAAACAACATATTGAAAGGAGGTGAATAATTTGAAATTAATACATAAAACATCAAAAACAAAGGAGGCCAAATCAATGAAGAAAAAATTAACTTATATTTTAACTGCAACACTTATAATAGTATGTTTTGCAGGCAGTGTTTATGCGCAATCTGATAACCATGATGTAAATATTGTTGTTCCCACCATCCGACTCTTGGGTGTTTATGATAACACCGGAGCAAGTTTTTCAGGCCAAACGCTTACTATAACCGTAGCAGATCCGGCTAATCCCGGAGATTCATTTATCGATCCCAGTGACAATAGTTTATATTTACGTTACTCAGTATTAACCGCCTCAGCAACTCCTCAAAAGATTACATCCCAAATTACAGGTGGTGATGCTGTTCCTGCGGCTATTGATCTTAATGTAACTGCCTCAATCGGTGGAGATGGTGCCGGAGAGCAAGGAACTGGAAGCACCCAGACACTTGATGGTGGTGCAGCTATGGATCTTATAACCAGTATTGAAAGTTGTTGGACGGGTACCAATAATACAAGTGGTGCAAATTTGGAATATGTAGTAGATCTTCCTGCAGATCCTGCTACACTGGAAACATCCAATACCACCCATACTATTACCTATACTGTTGTGGATGAATAATTACATTTTAGGTAGTGTTGAAATAAGGGGAAGTGTTGAGTTGCTATTATCAAGGTCTCATATACTTCCCCTTTTTAAATCAAGTGAATGTATAATGTGGCATAATAATAAAAATTATTTTTTAGTACTTATTCTGTTATTTGTTTATGTTGAAGTGGGAAAAGCCCAAATAAGTACTGATATAACTGTAACCGGGGGATGGGATCTTTATATTACTCAAGCTGATCTTCAAGGTGGAGCAGGCAGTAATCTCCGGAGTACTTACACCAGTGATGCAGATCAAATTTTGGTGGAATTTTACAGTTTATATCTCTGGCCGGGGTATCGAACCTGGAACTGGGCGGTTGACATTCATAAACAAGATGGTAACTGGCATTCTGATTTATTGATAGATGTCAGAAGAACCGGAGATGGTCAATGTAATCAAACTGACTATTCTATTATTGGAGGAACAAGTTATATAAATATTACCAATACTGATACAGAATTCTTTTATGGCAGAATCAGTGGTAATCTAGGTTGGCTGGGAGCATTTACGGTAAGTGATGTTCCAATCCAGTACAGAATACGGGGAGTTTCTGCCACTCTTCCGGCTCAAACCTATACAATAACTATTTACTATACTATAAGAGATCAATAAAATGAAGTGTGTAAATTACCTAAAAATATTTTTTATTTTCTTTGTATTCATTTTTGGTTCAAAGTTATATTCCCAGAGCCAAATTGCTATTGCCGGTGAATTAACCTATGAACAAAATATTTTACCCGGTAATGATGAAAGTGCAGCTCTATCAATAAGAAATTTGGGATCTGATTCAGTTTTGGTAAGAGTATATCAGAAAGATTATGTTTTTTATTATGACGGTACAACTGATTACCCTGAACCGGGAACCATTGAAAGATCCAACGCAACCTGGATAACCTATACTCCTACCCGTTTTTATGTTCCGGGTAATGCAGAGGTAATTGTGAATTTTGGTGTACAAGTACCTTCAAGCGATACGTTAGCCGGTACCTTTTGGAGTATGCTTATGGTGGAACCAATGGATGAGATAGTTCCTGAAAAAAAAGAAGGTATTTCGGTTAATACTGTTATACGATATGGTATACAGATCATTACGAATACTGGCAATACTGGAGAAAAAAATATTGAATTTTTAGATGTTAATTTAATGAAAGACGAAGATAAAAGAGTTTTATTGGTTGATATTGAGAACGTTGGAGAAAGAATTGTACGCCCCTCGGTATGGGCGGAATTGTACGATGCTACTGGAAAAAAAATTGGTTTGTTTGATTCAATCATGGCGCGGATTTATCCGGGAACCTCAATTAGAAAAAAAATTGAACTTAAAGACGTGGAACCCGGAATGTATAAAACCATAATCATCGCTGACTGCGGAGAAGATGATCTGTTCGGACTGGATTATACCTTAGAGATTGATTAGATTATGAATCAGTGTATTTATAAAAATTTTTTTATTGCTTCTCTCGTCCTGCTTACTATTTCGCAACTTGCAGGAAAGAATCCCAATGAAATTGAAGTTCGCCCTACTGGAGAAGAGTTGATCGAAACAGAACCAAAAGCTGTGGTTACTACTGCGTTCAGAGTTACGAATTTATCCAGTCCGGAACAGGAGTTTGTGGCTGAGATAGATCTCCCGGAGGGATGGAAACTCATAACCAGGGAATTTCCTTTTTCTTTGTCCCCAAATCAAACAGAGATTAAACTGGTCAGTTTCCATATACCTACCTATGCTTTGGCAGGCAGATATACCTTGACGTATAGAGTACACTCCCGGGATAATCCTTCTCTTAGTGATCTTTATACTTTTACCGTAGTTGTTTTAACAGTAAGGAAACTGGAAATTCAAGTGATTAATAAAACGGATTATGCCATAGCCGGAGAAAAATATTCCATTCTGTACCAGGTCAAAAATTGGAGTAACCAATCCGAATCGTTCAGGATTGTTATCAGCAATCATGATGATCTTAAACTTTTTATAGAGAGATATGAATATACCTTAAAGCCCGGGGAGAGTATACAAATTCCAGTAAACATACAATCTGATAAAGATATCAAAAAACAAATTAAACAGGCAATTTTTGCTGAACTGATATCAAAAACCACAGAAGATATCATGACAAGAGTATCTACTAAAGTAATAATCATCCCCAGGAAAATTAAAAGATCCTTACCTTATAGATATTTTCCGCTTCAAACTTCCGTCAGAACTTTTCGTACCTTTAATATGGAAGATAAATATGGATTCCAGTTGGATATTAAAGGAGAAGGGACTTTGGATGAAAAGGGTGAAAAGAATCTTGAATTTCATGTTAGGGGACCAAGTGCATATGGAAAGTCGGTTTTGGGCAATTACGATGAGTATAATGTTCATTATTATACAGATACATACAGTATAAAATTAGGTGATTCCCGATATTCACTATCACAGTTAACAGAGAATTCCCGTTATGGGAGAGGTGTCCAGGGTATCATGAATTTGAGTAAATTTAAATTTGGCGCTTATTATGAAAAATCCCGATGGATGTTTGGTCCAACCAGAGAGATTGCAGGGTTTGTAGATTATTATTTAAACAAAGATAACTACGTTGGTATAAATTATTTGAATAAGAAAAAAGATGATCAGTTAAATGATATTTACAGTGTTGAAGGAAATTTTAATATCCTTAAAGATACAGATATTCAGTTGGAAGGGTCGGTAAGTAACAAAAATGGAAAAAATGAGTATGCCCAGTTATTCAATCTGTCCGGTTTAGAAAAAGGATTTTCTTATTCCATGAGATATATCTATGCTACTCGAAATTTTCCCGGATACTATAGAGATACGAAATATATTACTGCCAATGTAAATGTACCCATATTCAGTAATCTCAGAGTGAGCGGCAGAATTCAGGATCAAAAAAGAAATTTTGATCTTGATACTACTCGTTATTCTGCTCCTTATACCAAACAATATGATTTTGGCCTTAATTATAATTTAAAGTCTCATTTACGATTTAGTTTAATGATGAGGCAAAGATCAAGTGAAGATCGGTTACCTGCCCATCTTTTTGATTATGAAGAGAATGGGTATGTTTTTCAATTGGATTCTCGATTGAAATATGTAGGTTTTTCTTTTTATACAAATTGGGGAGAAACCTATAATAACATTACCCAGAAAAGTGCAGAAATGGTTCGATATAGATTTTCCTCATCTCTTTATTTAAACAAATGGCAGAGATACAGTTTCTATGCTATGTATGATGAAAGCTCAATTTATAGAATAGGGAATAGTAAACGCTGGACACTGGGAATGGATTGTAATATTCATTTTTCAGATAAATTTTATTTTTCACTCCGGTATAAGACAAATTCATCCACAGAGGAATATTATACCAATCGGGATTTATTAGAAGGATATTTACGATACCGGTTACCGAATGATCATAGAATTTCCCTGCAGTGCAGACAGACCTTGCTCAAGAATTCAATCGATAAAAAAGAAACTGCCTTTTTACTGAATTATCAGGCTCCTTTCAATGTTCCTATCGGTCTTAAAAAATACGTGGGTTCAGTTTCCGGTCAAGTGTATAATATGGAAACCAGTGAACCTTTGAAAGATATAATTATTCGACTCAATAATTTTTCTGTAGTAACTGACAAAAATGGAAAATTTATCTTCCCAGCCTTGAATCCAGGCAAATATTTGTTGAGTGTTGATAAAGCCTCTATTGGATTAGATAAAATTACAGTTCCGAATACTCCCATATCTTTGGAAGTTCAACCCAAAGAGGAAAAACAACTGACTATTGATATTGTCAAAGGTGCGATCCTTTCCGGTCAAATAAATATTTATAAATATGTAGGCGCAGATGACTCGTCCTATAAAAAACAAACTTTTATAGAAGAGCAACATGGGACAACAAGAAAGTTTTATCTGGTGGGTGAAGGCGGCAACGGGCGCAA
>JAWODZ010000177.1:0-3638 GCA_046483025.1 bacterium | reverse complement strand
CACTATGAGGGTATCTCCGTCTGCATAAGTGGAATCTAATTGCAGGGTTACGGTGGCCGAATCCTGGTGAAAAGCAAAATTCCGGCCGGATGGGATGTGGTAGAGAGAATCAAATTCCATGGTTTTTGCATCAAGCACCAGTTCCGACTAGCTTGAAAGCAATACCATTCGAAATTATTTGCATTTAAACTATCTTCGGCTGCTTTTAAATCTGCTTTTGCTTGCTTGTACCATCTAAGACCAATTTCGGTAATAAAATATCACTAAATTGTTTTTTTCTCTAGTATTTAAATAAGTATTAAGTACTAATTTAATTATTCTTTTTAAATTCAATATGATGTATCTATATTTCTGAATCAAAATAATATGCGGGAACTCCTATTTCGGCAATTCCTCCATCGCACGGGAAATTATGACCTGTAATGAAATTAGATTGTTCTGAAGCTAAAAACAATGATACTTTTACCACATCATCTATTGTTCCCAATCTATTTAGCGGAGTCTTTACGTGTCCATCTTCCATCGTCATTTTCATAACATCCTCCCGATCATTATAGATTCCAGTTACATGATATCCAGGAGAGATAGCATTTACGGTTATTTTTGGAGCTAATGTTTGTGCTAGTAATTTTACCATAGCAATAACACCCGTTTTGGCTATGGAATAAGCAGGAAGCTTTTCATCTACTTTCATTCCTGCAATTGATGCGGTATGTATAATCTTCCCTGCATAAGGTTCAAACTCTTGTTTTTTCATTTTCTTTCCAACAAATTTGCTTACTAACCACTGACCCTTAAGATTTATATCAATTAATCTGTCCCAGTATTTTTCCTTTAACCTAAGGAGGTCTGGACCATATGGATCGCCAATACCAGCATTATTATTCAATATATAAATATTATCAAGTTCTTCAAATGCTTGTTTTGTCATACTCTTAACTTGGGAAGAATCTGACACATCGCAAACTATGGGAATTACTTTTTGGCCATGATTTTCTTGGATCCTACTTGCGGTATTTTGAAGTTTTTCTTCGTCGATATCGACTAAAACTAAATCAGCTCCTCTTTTAGCATATTCTTTCGCAAATTCATGTCCAAACCCTGAAGCCCCACCTGTGATTAAAACTCCTTTTCCTTCTAAAAACTTTTCAACCATTAATAATCACTATATAATTTTATTTGGTTAATTATATTTCATTCTAACCTTTTATATACTTTAATTTTGGGTTATTCAATACAAATTGAAACCTCTAATAAGATATGTAAAATGAGAGGAAAAATAATAATAAAAAAATGCTTGAATTATTCAATAATTCCGAGTTCCTTTAATTTGTCTTCGGAAGGGCGGCCAGTTTCCCAATTCCATTCCCGAGTTTTATAATATTTCTTTAAGTTATCTCCTAAATCTAATTCTAAACCAGCACTTCTGCCAGTAAACAAGGTTTTAGTAAGATGTTTAGGTAATCGATCATCATCTCTCGTTATTCCCAAATTACAACTGATTAATCTCTTAATATTATTGATTCTTTCTCCGACTTGCATTAAAGATTTCTTATCATATCCGGAGTTTGTGGCGGCATTAAGATAAGCTATCTTGTCTTGTAATTCTGGGTTATGGAAATTGCAAACAACCGAAGAATCATCTAAAGCCCTTAAGTCTTGTAAGGCAGCAACTCCTTTTTCCCTTCTCTTAATATCTACTTTGGAATTTGAAGTAGCCTTTTTGATTCTCAATCGTGGATATTCAACAATGGTCAGCTCAACATTAAACCAATCGGCTTTTTCATGACTCGCCCCAATACAAGAAGTCATATAATTTAGTGCTTGTCCCGCGAAAGCTCTTGGATCGTGCATAGGCATTTCCAAACCTTTAACATGAGCTGCTAATTCGGGGTCGATTTCCAATTTCTCTGCCATTCTCCTCACACCCTCTGCCAATAAATCTCCTAATCCTTCTCTCTGACCAATCATTTCTATAAGAGTTAATAATTTGTCTGAATTCCCCCATTTGAATTCATTTAAATCCATTCCGTCTGCCAACTTGGAAAGCTTTTGGGTCGCAATCCCATTTTCAAGTAAATAATATAAGAATGAAATATTAACACCACAAGAAATAGTATCTATACCAAGCTTATTACAGATATGATGAGCTAGTATAACTGGCTTGGACTCCATTATTCCAAGCATTGGACCGAAAGCAGCAACAGATTCATATTCAGGCCCATCTACTTCAATATCCTTGCCTTCATCCTCAACAATTGTTTGTTTTCCACATCTGATTGTACAACCCGCACATCCGTAATTTAAGACGGGATAATCTTCTCGCAAGGTTTTACCCGTCAACTTATTTGCTTTGAATTCCGTTTTTGTAAAGTAATGTGCTGGAACGTCTCCTAATGGCATTCCTAAATCTAGATACCCATTTGTGCCATAGAGTTGGAATAGTAGGGGAGAAGCGGATTTTATAAAGTCTTTTTTAGCCTCATCTTCCCTCTGTTTTCTAATATCTTTCATTGTCTTAAAATCATAAATATCCGGTCTATTGCTTCCGTTAATTGCTAACGCTTTGAGATTTTTTGACCCCATAACAGCACCCAATCCACATCTTCCTTGAGCACGCCCTTCATCATTGATTATTGCGGCATATTTTACAAGCTTCTCTCCACCAGGACCTATACATGCAATCTTGATTTTATTATCATTTAATTCTTCTTTAATTCTTTTTTGAGTTGTATAGGTATCTTTTCCCCGAAGATTAGTTGCGTCTCGAAATTCAAATTCTCCATTATTAATATATACATAGGTTGGGTTTTCTGACTTTCCTCTGAAAACAATGGCATCAAATCCACTCTGATGCAATGAGATACAGAAATACCCTCCGGAAGTGCCCTCACCCCAGATTCCCGTTAAAGGGGAGATGGCTGAAACAGAATATCTGCCTGATGAAGGGCGGATCGTACCAGTTAATGGACCAGTTGCGAAAACTAATGGGTTTATATCGTTTAGCGGATCATTCATTAATATTTCATAATCCTCTGTCTTCAAAAGATCATAAATGATCTTAGCACTTAACCCAGATCCTCCCATATAATCTTTAGCAATTTTAGGACTTAATTCTTTAACATCTACACTTTTATTCGTTAAATCAACATAAGCGATTTTTCCATTATAACCATATAATTTTTCCGTAATTTTTTTCTCACCTTTTAAAAATCTATATTTTTTCCCTCATAGGCATATTCAAAAATTTTCTTATACAATTCGACATTAATTGGTCTATTAGAGTAAAGAGAAACCCCATCGTTATATGCATAATCTGCTAAAGTGTCTATTTTTTCCATATATTGTTCTTTAGTGATTTTCGGGCTTTCCATTTCTTCAACACAAGTTGGAGTATTAATACTTCTCATAAACACTTTCATTGCTTCAGTGAGATCATTTAACAGTTCTTTATTTGATTTATTTTCGGTTTTAACTCCAAACACAGGACACAAATCTTTCCACTTTTCAGTCACTTCAGACTGAAATTGAACTGCGTATGGCATAAACATTCCCACAGCTATTCCATGATGGACGTCAAACAATTTTCCAAAACTATGACCTAACGCGTGGTCAATTCCAGTTTGTGAATTACCAAA